>CAYPST010000143.1:0-9015 GCA_964413425.1 uncultured bacterium | reverse complement strand
GCCCGGCGCGTGCGCCTGCGATATTCATCGTAGCACTGATCGAACCGCTCTTCCGCGCCCTCATCACCCAGAAAATAACTGCTGGTCAGGACCATCGGCGATTTTTCCCGGCGTGTCAGCTTCTCTGCAATCAGGGATTTCAACATATTGGCTACTGCAACTGTTCCGATGGTAGATCCGGGACCAACCGGATCCTCCATCCCGTCGATCTGAACCAGCGCATCGCCCCCTGGGGCGCAATTATCGATGGCCACATCCGCCACATCCGGGAGACGTTTCCCGGAACTGTGTCCCGGTTCGCCAGCGAGACAATGCTCCAGCGAGACCACCGCTATCACCGGGAGATTCATGGACCGGGCCTCCAGGGCGACCTCGACCACCACTTCGTTCACTCCGCTGTTCGAAAAGATGAGGAAGCTGTCTGGCGGGGAGAAGGTAAAGTTACGCAATATCTTCTTTCCGAGTCCTTCGGCATGCTCCAGGAACATGGCCTGGCGCTGGCCGTTTGCACCCACCACCTGATTGTGGTACGTCAGGGAGAGTTCCACAATGGGATGAAAGCCCGGAAAACTGCCGTGCCTCGGGAACATCTCCTCCACCGGGATCCGGGAATGGCCGGTGCCGAACAAATGCACCAGGGCGTCCCCGGCAATCGACTCTGTGCAGATCTCCGCTGCCTCTTCAATGGCATCCATCTGGGTGTCCCGAAGACGATCCAGCATCTGCCGGGCGGCGTCCAGGTAGGCCAGCCCGGGATTCATGAGTGCATCCCCGGCAGTGAGATATCTGCAAATAAAACCTGTATCAATGGTGCAAGCATCACGTGTTTCCTTCGATTAAATTTACACTTTATCAGGGATTGCTTCCCAGGGAAAGGGTAATCCGCTGCCTTGTGTTTATCGTTACCTAGAATACAGAATCGATGCAATAGAATCAATCAGGGAATGGCAGGCTGTCGCCAGGAATTCAAGAACTCAATATTCAATACCCAATATTCAAAAATTCAAACGCCCCCACCAGCCCCCAAAAGAAAGCCACAGATAAAAGAAAGACCACAAAGTACCCGGAAGTACTGCATAAAGTCACACAATGGAATGAAATCAAAATCTTTTCTTTGTGGAACGTTGTGATTCCTTTGTGATACTTTGTGTGACTGTTGTTTTCAAAACTCCAATACTCAATACCCAATATCCAAACCTCCCGGCCCTGGAACTATGGGTGAGAGTTTCGGGGCAAAACACATCTCACAGGAATGCGACCAAGAACTCCCAACCTCCGATTATCTGATGGTTTTTTCTTGTGAGCACTTGTGAGCACTTGACAGCACTTGCCAGTACTTGGATCCCTCCTCTGTGAAACTTTGTGTAACTGCAGAGGGGCGGGCTGTGCCCACTCGTGGGTCCTGTTACTACACTAAAAATTAAAGATGACTCCGAACTTATGGAGACCATTCTCACTCACCCGGTCGGGGATATGAGCGTAATCCAGCCGTAAGGCCGGTAATTGCAGTGAGGCGCCAAAGTGGTAGTCTTCCCCGGCCTGTCCGGCCCGAAGCGCAAGCCCTTCGCCGAACCAGAGTTCCGTTCCCAGATTATATTCTGTGATATCCTCGTTCAGTTCGTAGTCCTGGTAGACGCCATGGCCCGTCTGTTGATGAGAGGCGGCGACAAGAACAGACAACACCTGTATGTCCAGTTTCGCGTGTGCACCCACATTAATGGTGGATGGCACGTCTTCGATACCCGGATTCTCTCCCTCTCCGGAATTCACAACCACCCGGGTTGCTACATCTCGCAGCACCGCTCCTGCGCCCAGGCTTATCGGAAATTTTTCATGCCCCAACCGGAAGTGGGCTCCGATGTCATAGCCCAACCGGGATGGAGAAAAATCCAACGTCGGATTATTGACATACTTTACACTGCCGCCAACTCCGAAAAAATAGAGAATCCGCTGCCCATACGAGACGGAAAGGACTGTTTCATCATCCTGATCATGTGTGGTGAACGGTACTGTTCCGCCATCCAGGCCAGCGATATCAACCGCTTTATACATCACGCCCAGTGTTCCGAATTGCTTCCCGGAAACAGTCAGGCCGCCGTAAAATGGATTCCCGCCTGCGGGCATGGAACTGTAACTCCCCGAAAAGGATACTCCTTTGAGTTGATGCAAACCACCGGGATTATAAAATACTGCAGTTGCATCATCTGCCACCGAAACAAACGCTTCCCCCATTCCCGCTGCCCTGGCACCGAGAGGAGTACGTAAAAGAGCGCCCGGGAACTCCCCGGCCGGCTCCTGGGCAACACTGTTTGCTGTTAATCCCAGCACCAGCAACGTGAGTAAAAATATTCTGTGATTCACGCCAATAGCCTCCCGGCTTTTAATACACAAGAACCTGAAGTTGGTCTGTGTCGAAACACGACGGTGAATACCTCGGATTGTCCGAACCAATTGGTCTTATTTTATCGGCGAAAGGCACTGCATACCAAAAATAAGAAACGGTAAACCGTACGCCTTCCCAGTTGTTCTTGCGCATTGTTTTGTTCACTGGGTCGTAGTGTTTTCGACACCTCATCTTCTGATTTCTATTCTTCCTCTTACCCTGTAATATCGACTTCCCTGTGAGTTTGTTTAATGACGGATGCTATCAGAATCTTGCGTAGATAAGATTCCTATTGCAACTGCGTCTCAATTACACTTACTTGACTTCACTACTTTCATCTCGTATACTTTACCATTCATGGGATGTTAAAATCTACATATCGATTATTTCTTCACTTCTGTTTCGTGTTTGGTGTATCATTTCTTATGCCTCTCCTGACGGAACTTAATTGCTATAATAACACTTGTTGTCCGGCTGCATAGCCGGACACGTGTACTGTATTTCCTTATAATTACCTCTATTTAAACTGCCCTGAACTGGTAGCTTTTTGAAGATGCTTACAAAATTTACCACTGAATATACCACGGATTGCAACAGGCGAAGGTATAAACAACCAAATCCAGGAGGATAGCTATGTCAACGAACGGACCACACTATCATACCATAGAAGAGAAAGTGAACCAGCGGGATGACTGGGCACGCAGGCGCCGGAAGGAGATTCCCAACAACCGGCAGCTGATGGTGGTCGCCTGCATGGATGAGCGGATTCCCATTGAGGAAGCGCTGGATATCGAGCTGGGGGATGCGCACATCTTTCGGAACGCCGGAGGCAAGGTGACCGACGACGTAATACGGAGCGCCGCTCTGAGCACCAATTTCTTCGATACGAAAGAAATCATTGTGCTCAATCATACGGACTGCGGGATGATGTCCGCCCCGGATTCAGCAGTAGCGGAAGGCCTGAGGAAGCAGGCAGGCGGGAGCCTGGAGGACATTGAGCTGAATCCTGCTCTGCCGGAACTGAACCTGGGCGATGCTTCCATCGAAGACTGGGTCTACATGACCAATGACATCGATGAAGCGGCCCGGCAGCAGATCGACTACCTGCGAGAGCATCCGTTGATTCCGGATGACGTTGAAGTCCACGGATATATTTACGAGGTGGAAAGCGGCGCGTTGCGACGGCCCGGGGAGCGCATCTCTGCAAAGATCAATACCAGAGAAGCGTCCTGAGACAACCTGGCAGACCAGGGCATCGGAGGGGAGTGCATCCTCCCCTCTGACTCTGCCTGCTTCGGGTGAGTGAGCGAATATCAGCCCGATGTGTGTTATTCCACTCCCACGGGCACGTGCATAACCCCGTGAGCGGTCAGCCCGTCACCATTCTCTCTTTTCACACGGACCAGGTAGTGTCCTAATTTACTGAATCGATGGGTGATGGTGGCGTATCCATCGGGAGCATGGGCCGGTTCCGGCTTTGAGTGCGTCCGCACCGCCCCCGTGCCGTCTCCGAAATCCCAGAGCTCTTCGCCGGCGGAGGTACGGAAAATGCGGACTTTAAAGGTAACCGGATCGCCAGGCTGAATCCCGAAGGTTGGGGCATACGCCACATGAATGGTCGGTGGCAGGCGATTGGGCTGCGCCGGATCCAGCACGTTCACAATCATGACATCGTATGCTTCACGTCCCCGCAAATCTGCGATTTTCAGGATTTCGCCGTAGGTTCCGGGCTGATCATATTGTTTAGTTACGGCGGGACCTGCTGCGGTGCTCCCGTCGCTGAGAATCCACTCGGCATGGGCGATCTCTCCGGAGGTGCTCCAGGATTTCGAACCATCCAGGAGTACATTCTCCCCGGTGGGGACGAAGAGATGGGGCCGGGCGACGGCGATGTTGTCCGGTTGAAACTCCCGGAGATAGGACTCCCAGAGGAAGGCATACCCTTCCTGCGTTCCCCATTCACCGGACGGCTGCAGACTCTTGATTTCAAAGTGGAGATGGGCCCATCCGCCGCTGGCGCCTTCCTTCCCCAGGACACCAATCTGCTGCCCCCGGGCCACGCGTTCTCCCAACACCACCGACGGATGAATGGAATCCAGGTGGCTGTACCGGTAGTACCACCCCCGGTCATCCCGCAGATAAACCACATCGTAACGAGGCTCGACAGGAGGATGTTCTCCCCGAACCTGCTCGTCTCCCCGGGAGACCACCTGGCCGCCGGTGGCTGCCACCACCTCCACCAGCCCTTCCGCCCCGCCAATGTCGAGTCCGCTGTGATAGTAGATGGATGTGTTTGCCGGAACCTCTCCGCCATCCACGTAGACCGGCTCGTTGGCCATCTGAGTCGCCGAAACGAACCAGCGCTGCTTTGCCGGGTATGAGAAGGTCGCCGGCCGAATCCAGGGACTATCCTGTGGCCAGATTCTCAGCCGGGCGTCTTTATGGATTCCCCAGGCGTTGGATCGGCTGTTATCGAGGTAATGGCTTGTAATTGGGCAGTCCACCCGGACACCTCCGACCAGAGTGGGCAGGTGATAATTGGCACTGTTCAGAGTCGCCGCCTCTCCGTTAATCCGCACCCGGACCGAGGCTTGCCGCACGGCTTCCCGGAACAGATCCTTTTTCACATGGAGGCTCAGCAGCTCCACCTCCGCCGTGGCGCCATCGTGCAGCCGTATCCTGGATTTCTCCCCTTTGTTCATATCCACGGCTCGCACCAGCGATTCGTCGGAAGCCGGCGGGATCGCAGAGAATACAATCCCTGGAAAAGCCATCCCAGAGAGCACAGCACCTCCGGCATACTTGAGAAATTGTCTTCGGTCACGCATTCGAACCATTATATTTTCCTTTCTCTGTGTAAATCTCCTCACTCGATAGTGACTGGAACAGGTTGCTGCTTCACGGATAAACTATTGCGCTATGATATAAAGATATTCACACCGCAGGAGGATCTCCTGGCGGTGCATGCCAGCGTGGAGACGCATAAGTGTGAACATACCCGGGATGATTCGGAGAATTTGTCGACTCCCGTTCAGCAGGCCGAAATGATCGCCGGATTCCTTCCGACATGTACTAAAGATCCTTATAGCAAAACCACCAGTCATATCCCTCATACTTTATCAGACGCTGTGTCGCCTCTTCGCGGGTTTCCGGCGGCGGGATAATTACTTTATCACCCAGAAAATCATTTTCGGGCCAGTTTGCCGGGAGAGCCACGTTGTTCTTCTCATGGGTCTGCAGAGCTTTCACTGCCCGAAGAATCTCGTCCAAATTCCGGCCAATCTCCTGGGGATAATATAATACCAATCTGAGAATGCCGTCCGGATCCACGATAAAAACAGCCCGAACGCTGTTGGTCCCTTTGCCGGGATGAATCATCCCAAGCCGCCGCGCCACCTGTCCCATGTCATCCCCGATCACCGGAAACGGGACTTCCACATCCAGGTTCTCTTCGATCCATTCGATCCATTTGATGTGCGAAAACACCTGATCCACTGAATGGCCAATCAACTCGCAATGTAATTCACGGAATTGCTCATAGCGCTTTGAGAATCCAACAAATTCCGTGGTACATACCGGGGTGAAATCTCCCGGATGGCTGAATAACACAAACCACCGGCCTGCAAAGGCTTCCGGCAATTTCATTTTTCCATGAGTTGTTTTCACCTCCATCTCCGGGAATCGGTCACCCAGCAGCGGAAACCCATCTGCCGGAACTCCGGAATCCTCAGCCGGCGTACCGGTTTGTTCATCTCTCTGGGGCATGAAAATCCTCCTTCCAGTGGATTATATCGACGTTGTGAGGTTTATCAGTGTTCCTTGTTTTGTCAAATTGTGCTTGTAAGACAAAGTTCCACGGTGAGGTCACCCATTTTCGGGACTTCGCTCAGTGCAGCTATCACACCTAACAGGTGGAATGAATCAATGCGCCAACCGGTTCGTTTTCCGCCAGCTGGTTATATTGCGCCACCGCCTCCTCGGTTTGCAGCACATAGGTCCGGATACCCTGGCTCCGGAGCCATTCCAGGGTACGCTGCTGCACCTGCAGGCGGCGATTCATTCCCCGGGAGAGGACAACCGTCTGCGCACCATGTTCGAGGATTTCTTCCAAGTCTTCCGGTTGGACCCCCGGCGTGTGGCTGGTGCCGGTTTCAGTCCAATCCCACTCCCCGGAACCACCGGGCCATAATTTGGCATCTTTGTAAGTATTTCCTTCTTCTACCTCGAGATGCCCCCAGGAGAGATGCGTGATCTTCGGAGATTTTGGTTGTGCGTCCATAGGTTTTCGTCGTCTGAATTTACATGATCTTGTATCCATAATTTGGGACTTTGCAAAGATATTATCAATGGTCGGGCGGCGGGAAACGAGAATGCAAAAACCCAAAAGTTCAAAATCGCAAAATTTCCGCCCCTCCGGTAGCATACAGATGACCACAGAAAAAAGGATTCACACAGATAAAAACCAGGCATACGGCAGACGCGGGTGTCAGGATAGTGTGGCAGTAAACAGGACCGCCGCTTCATTTCATTCCCCGGTATAGGATATAAAGGGCATACGAGTAAGCTCGGTCGACGGATATGGGAGAACATCATCTTGAAAGCATTCAAGATGATATTCTTTTCATGAAATCGTTTTCCGCAATCCCGGAATAGAGATGACGGAACAGGTGATCGTTACTGACGCATCCGGCTAAGGCCCCAGCTGCCCTCCGCACGTTCATCCAGATCTTCCCGATTCACAACCCCGAAGATTAGGGTGTGATTTTTCTGTGACAGGATCTTCTTGCCATAATATGAAGTCTTTGGAAAATAGAATTCCACGATTTTTCCCTGAAACGGCTCTCGCCGCAGAGCTGAAGCGCGCATATTGCCTGGTTCATAGGGGACCTCATCGCGCACTAATCTGTCAGACTGACGATTTTCCACCTCCACCATCCTGGCAGGCTCGAATTGCTGTCCGGAAGCGTCTTCCACAAAAAAAATCCATCGTTCCAGGTTTAAATAGGATTCGTGATAACGGGTATAGATCTCCGTCCAGATAAAGATATACTTGTCGAGATCATGTTCCTGCCGGTAGCGCTCACGATAAGCTCTGACTTCTTCCGGGCTCAGGTCAGCGAGTTGAGCAAACGTATGAATTCCCTGTTCGATCAGGACCGAATCCATGAGCGTTGCCCGCATAATCAGGGGAAACGGTCCGCCGGATCCCATTCCGGGGCCTGGTCCGCCGGACAGGAACCCCTTCTTGTCACGGAAGGTTCTGGTCAAGAAAATCGTACGCTGATCCCAGAGTGTTTCGAAAGGACTATCGATAAGCGGGGCTCTCTCCATCAGGGAAATGCCAGCGCCCGGCCGCGGTCCCATTCCCGCCACACAACCATTCAATGCCAACAGCACCCCGACGCCACTCAGCAGCACGAGGAAGAGAGGCCAGGGGGTCCTGTCGTTTTTCCTATTCTTTCGCAAGGCTCACCTCCAGCCAGTATTCCTTTCTGTCGATCCTAGATCTCCCGAATCCCGGATCAGCCCCAGGACCGAAAGTATCCCTCCGGGAATCCGGTACCCTTGTTATTTCCACACCCAATGCTACTTTATCGCTTACAATTGATTGTCCGAAAGAGAGAAAATCGCTCCGGAATTGAAGAGGTATGCGCAATTCGTACACCTGTTGATCATTCATCTGAGTCCGGGCTGCGGTGAACGGCTCATCACCGTCGGCTGGAAATGCTCTATATTGGTCACTCCGGCGGTTTCGCACCAGAATTCCATCCAGCAGTGATGTTAACTTCTCTGCCGCCCGCTCTTGCTGCTCCATCGTGTAGCTCCCCCAGAATCCCCCTCGTCTTTCATCAAAGGAACCCTCAGTCGCGGCGGGAATCCGCAATTCAATCCGCTTGCTTCGCCCGCCGTTCGGATCCAGCCAGATGGTCAACCCCCTCATACTGACAGCACGCTGCAACGGCTTATCTGTTATCACACCCCCCAGATAGAGAGCCTGCCGATCATTCGCGAATACCAGTGCCATCCGCTCGTCGTCAATGAGAAAGGCCGAAGTGTCCGGCCAGTCATCCAATTTGCCATCGATCTCCGGAGGATGCTCAATCCAGCTGCTCGAAATCTGATGCATCTGACAGCTGGTGATCGAAAAGATAATCAAGATGTACACATAGATAGTTGTTCTCATAGGATACTCTCTGTCAATTGGACGATGTGTTCCCGCAATCGTTCACCCGGAAATTATCTGGTATCATTCAAGGGCTTTAATGAAATTTTAATTATTATTGTGAGTGAATTGTTCCCAGGTATTATTTACAGGTCAGCACCCTGACCAAACTAAATTTCCTGTTATCACGTTGTAGTCTGCACCTCCAGGTATTCTTTCGAAAGTCTGCCGGGAGAATGCATCAAAATTTGCATTACCTGGATTAATTCTTCCGAGTGGAGCAGAGATAAAAAATTGCCATCCCTCTGTCAATCATCAACCGAATAATTGATTAGTTCCTCCGTATGGCAATACTATTCGCAAAGTGTTGGCTTCACGCAACTACAATCCGGGGAATCACAGATTTTTATTAATGACCCAAATTGAGCGATTTATTTCCATAAATCGCTCAATCGACAAAGAAAATGTA
>CAYPST010000142.1:0-9193 GCA_964413425.1 uncultured bacterium | reverse complement strand
AACTCGCCAATCCGCTCCTGATCCCGTTCCTGGAAGGCGGTGATCAGATCCAGAAGCGTATCCCGGACCAGCCGGTGTTCCTCCCGAAACGTGTTGGCAAATTTTTCTATGCTCATATTGTATTCTCCTGTTCTCAGTTTATGTAATTCTGTTTCGTGTTCGAATTTCCAGCGATCCAGGCCGGCAAAATGTGCAGACTCTATTGTCCCACATCCCCTGGTATGCAATATCAGGGAAGAATACGGATCGCCACATTGTGAATGAGGATAATACGACGGACTCGAGCGGGTTATGCAGGGACCCGCCCGATACAGCGGCAGGTACTGGAAAATATAGAGCGGGCACTAAAGACTCTTTCGTAAACAACGCTATTTTTAATCTCAACCATAATCGTAGTTCTTTGTCTGATTATCGGTAAGTTAGTTCAGGCGGATACGAGTGTCAAGAAGAATTTATCACAATTTTTATCACATAAATTTCGACACCGATGAATGGACCCAGATCGAGCAAAGAAACTAGCGAATATCACCGTTCGGCCGCAGTTTACCGTGATCCAGGGATTGCAAGAGGTTTGTCGGCTATTTGTATTTTGCGGAATATGGTTATTAAGACACCGCGGCTAAGCAACGGAATGCGGGCCGAGCAACCCTTGCCGGCTTCCACAGAAACCTTCCATCATCAGTACCCCCGATCTGATTTAACAGCCATATTGTGGAATAAATCGCTCTGACGAGATAAGATAAGCGGACTCCCTCACAGCTCTTTTTCCACATCTCTTTTACCGCGTTTGCTATTGGGATTTAATATGTCCGGGATATCCAGACCAATAGTGTTTTTGAGTTCTTCCATGATTGAGACCACGGATCCAGTGAAATTTCTGGTCAGCCCGGGAATACCTCCCCCGTTCCCGTTATCAACCACGGTTAATTTTTCAATTTGGAGGTTGTCGGAGAGCACGCGCGTGATTTTCTCAAGCAGGTCCGGGAGCTGCTGCAGCAGGAAGAGATCCCGGGTGTCCCCTTTTTCCCACTCTTTCCGCATTAAATTAATCGCTTCGGCCGTGGCTTTCCCGTCTTCCAGATACCGGGCTGCATTGCCTTCTGCTTTCAATTTCATCGCCTCCCGCTCCGCACTGGCCGGGATGACCACCTCTGCCTGGTATTTGTTCCGATTGAGTTCAATCCGCTCTGCTTCCAGCACTTTTTCCTCCGAAGCCCTGGCAATATCCCCGGCGATCTGGGCCTGAACCTCAGCCTTATTGCTCTCCGCATCCAGATTGGCGCGCTTGACCCGCAGCTTATTATGAGCTTCCACCACCCGCATCTCAGATTCACTCTCTGCGATACTCCCTCTCTCCGTTGCCCTGGCGGAGACCTCACGAGCCTCTGCTTCAGATTCGGCCTCCGCGATTTTCGCATCCCGCTGCACTTCCGCATTCCGCTTGCGCCCGATGGCCTCCAGGTACTTTTCCGTATCTGAGATATTTTGAATCTTAAACGTATCCAGAATTAATCCCAACCTCTGGAAGTCATCGGCAGATTCCGCGATGACTTCCTGGGCAAATCTCAATCGCTGGGAGTTCGCCTCCTCCGGGGACAACATGGAGAGCACTCCGCGGATACTCCCTTCCAGGTTCTCCCTGGCAATCCGGGAAATTTCAGTCCGCGGCCGGTTGAGGAAACGCTCCACCGCATTGGACAGCCCCTCCTCTTCTCTCCCGGCGATTTTAATGTTGGCACCGGCCTTGACGTTCACCGGAATCACTCCCCCGGAAAGAGCTCCGGTCAGCTCGATCTCAATAGGAATCGTTTCCAGCGACATTCGGCTGACAGATTCTATGATCGGGATCTTGAATCCGCGTCCTCCCTTAATGATACGGTACCCTACTATCCGGCCGTCTTCGAGTTTTCGCTTGCGTCCCGAAAAAATCAGGATCTCGTTCGGAGAACAAATTCGCAGATTACTCTTGATAAAGGCGAGGCTTATTGCAGCGGCAATAAGGGCAATTGCAATCCAGATGCCTATCATAAGTATGACCTCCTTATTCTGTAAATAATTCAATGCACGGATGAAGCTTATATCTGCAGGAACATCCGGATGATCGGATAATTTCCCGTCGCAGGGTCTCCCCCGGCATCTTGTTACACATTATAGTAGAGAGCAAATTCCGCTGGATGCGGACGCTGTCGGACAATTTCAATCTCCTGGTCGTATTTGTAGGCAATCCACATTTCGATGAGATCTTCGGTAAAAACATTCTCCCGGAGCAGGTACTCATGGTCCTCCTCCAGTGCGGAGAGCACTTCGTCCAGACTGCCGGGGGTGGAGCGGACTATCAATTTCTCCTCCGGAGGCAGATTATACAGATCCTTATCAATCGGATCCGGGGGTTCGATGCGATTCACAATCCCATCGATGCCCGCCATCAGCATGGAGGCCAGGGCAAGATAGGGGTTGCAGGAGGGATCCGGAGGACGAAATTCGATCCGCTTCGCCCGGGCATTACCGGAGTACATCGGGATACGCACGCAGGCACTGCGGTTTCGTTGGGAATAGATGAGATTGATCGGCGCCTCGTATCCCGGCACCAGGCGGCGATAGGAATTGGTGGTCGGCGCGCAAAAAGCCAGGAGACTGGCTGCATGGTGAATCAATCCGCCCACATAATGACGGGCCATTTCACTGAGATCCGCGTATTCGCCCGCCTGGTAAAACAAGTTGGTCCCGTTCTTCCAGAGACTCTGATGCACGTGCATGCCGGACCCGTTATCAAACAGGATAGGTTTGGGCATGAAGGTGACCGTTTTGTTAAACCGGCGCGCCAAATTTTTGACCACGTATTTATATTTAACCAGGGCGTCTGCCGTATATACCAACGTATTATACTTGATATCGATTTCTGCCTGTCCACCCGTGGCCACTTCATGATGATGTACTTCGGCATCAATCCCGATCCGCCGCATCACCTGCACCATCTTGGAGCGGAGATTATGGTAACTATCCATGGGAGGGGCGGGTGAGTACCCTTCCTTGTACTGCGGTTTATAACCGAGGTTGGGCCCCTCATCCTTCCCCGAATTCCAGAATCCTTCCTGGGAGTCCAGGTGATAAAAGCCTTCGTTGTAGGTCTGATCATATCGGACATCATCAAAGATGTAAAACTCCGCCTCCGGACCGAAATATCCCCGGTCGGCAAGTCCCATGGCCGTCAAACACCGTTCTGCCTTCTGGGCAATACTCCGGGGATCCCGTGAATAGATCTTCAGGGTGACCGGATCCTTCACATTGCAGAGAAAACTGAGGGTGGGTTCATCATAAAACGGATCAAGAAATGCGGTCTCTTTATCCGGCTTGAGCAGTAAATCACTTTCATCAATTGATTGAAAACCTTTGATCGAGGAGCCGTCAAATCCGATCCCTTCCAAAAACAGATCCTCGGAGAAGACGTCGACGGGGAGGGTAAAATGCTGCAGCTGCCCCGGGAGATCGGTGAATTTTAAATCGACGAACTCCACCTCGTGTTCTTTAATGAGTTTCCGGATATCTCTGAATGCTAACATGTTTTTCCCTCGCTTTTTTGTGTTGGTTTATTCCAAGCCGGCGGGCAGGTCACCCGATGGCGACCATTCCCCGTTCACCGGTGCGGATACGAATACAGTCCATGAGATCCACCACGAAGATCTTCCCGTCCCCAATCTCCCCGGAACGAGCTCCCTGGACGATAGCGTTAATGGTCGGTTCCACAAAATCCTCATTCACGGCAATCTCCACCCGGGTCTTCTTGAGCAGATTCACTTCCTGCTTCACCCCCCGGTAGGCTTCCGTATAACCCCGTTGTTCCCCGCATCCCACGGCATTGGTCACCGTCATTTTATACACCTGGGCATTATACAGCGCCCGTTTCACATCCGGCAATTTATGGGGTTGAATCATGGCTATAATTAATTTCATGGGTTTCAGCCCTCCTTTTCCCTGGTACTCGGACTCCCCGCAAAATATCGGATTGGAGTGCTCATTCAGATTCACTCACCACCCGGATTATTCGGTCGTAAAAATCTGGAACCCGGCATAGGATTCCATCCCGTGCTCATCGATATCCAGACCTCGCAGCTCCTCTTCCGCATCCACCCGGAGTCCGACCAGATTCTTGATGACATAGAACAGCACAAATCCGCTGCCCAGGCACCAGGCAGCGACCGATATTACCCCCAGGCTCTGCACCCCTAACAAATGCCACCCCCCACCGAACAGCAATCCATCCCCGGTGGTTCCTGGCATGAAAATATCCTGTGCAAACAATCCCACCGCCAGGGTACCCCACACTCCGCACACTCCATGAGCCGCGACGGCACCGATGGGGTCGTCCACCCGCAGGACCTGATCAAAAAACACAATCCCCAGTACGACCAGAACGCCACCAATAATCCCGATCCAGATGGCACTGCCGGCTGAAACAAAGGCGCAGGGTGCTGTGATGGCAACCAATCCGCCCACTGCTCCGTTTAAAGCTAAACTGGTATCCGGTTTTTTGAACATCTGCCAGGCGGTGAGCATAGCTGCGATGGCCCCGGCAGCCGCCGAGAGATTGGTAGTCACAGCGATATGAACAACGTCGGTGGTGGCTCCCATGGTACTGCCGGGATTGAACCCGAACCAGCCGAACCAGAGAATAAACACCCCCAGGGTGGCCAGGGGGATATTATGGCCGGCAATGGCATTGGAGGAGCCATCTGCATTGTATTTGCCGAGCCGGGGCCCCAGCATAATAGCCCCGGTCAGGGCAATCCATCCTCCCACGGAGTGCACCACAGTAGACCCGGCGAAATCCCACATCCCCAGTTCACTCAACCAGCCCCCTCCCCAGATCCAATGGCCGACAATTGGATAAATCAATCCCGTGATCACCGCGCTGTAAAAAAGGTAGGCGATAAACTTCGTTCGTTCTGCCATTGCGCCGGAGACGATAGTGGCCGCAGTCGCAGCAAAGACCAGCTGGAAAAAATATTTCCCCTCCAGCGGAATGGGCGTCCAATCAAGCGAGGCGAACGTGGAGCCGGTATCCCGGAGAAAAAACCCACTGGTTCCGAAAAATGCATTCCCGGCGCCAAACATGATTCCGAAGCCGAACGCCAGGAAGGCGATACTGCCGATGGAAAAGTCCAACAGGTTTTTCATCATAATATTGCAGGCATTCTTCGCGCGAGTAAATCCGGATTCCAGCATGGCGAATCCCGCCTGCATGAACATCACCAGCACGGCTGCCACCAGGGTCCACACCGTATCAAGCACCACTTCATGTTGAGTGAACGCCTCGGCCCCCACCTCCTGTGCGCCGGCAGATTTCACAAGAGCCAAACAAACTATCCCAGCCACCCACCTCCCCTTTCTGAGTATCGGTATGAGAGCAGACATATCTCTCCTCGTGGCTTGAATTATCCTGAATAAAGTGATCCCTTTGGGACAATGATTATCCTCCGGGATCACTGGAGTCAGTGATTACTACTCCGATGACCTGTAAATATCCTGCTAAATACAACACCTTCCTCGGTTGTGGTATCATCTGTAGTTGAACCACACGGCTCACCACGGAAAGTTGAGACCTGATCAGCACTTCTCTCAGCAGCAGGGCTTTTATCCAAATTTGAGGATTCCCCTCGACTGCCGAGAAACAATATACACCTTGTCAGCGCCACACATCTGAAACTTCCGTTAAATATAATACAAATATATAATTGTATTAATTATTTCTGTATTCTTGTGTTATATATATATCTAATTGTATTCAATTATCAATTTATAGGGTAATATAACATATATTCGTCCATATGCAAGAAAATATATTACAGATTTAGGTATATTTAACTTGAATAACTCACAAAGTTAGCATATCGCAAGAGGGATCTCATCGGGACAAATGAACACAGCGACAACAACCTGTCCCGACCTGTCGGGAGAGGACGACAGATATAAAGAGAGGAACGAGCGGAAAGGGAAGAGTCCTTCGCCCCGCAAACATCGGGTACAGATGAAAAGAAGTATACCGGGCTGGGGTGCAGCCAGCACCGGCGAAGCACTGACCACTCCATACGGGCATCAGGTGTTGTAATTATGCTCCACTTTTATGGCGATATTTCCCTTTTGGTGTCCACTTTCGACATACCGGTGAGCCTCAGCAGTTTGGTTCAGCGGAAAGTGTTTATCTATGGCTGCTTTTATCTTCCCCGCCTCAATCAGTTCTTTGATGGAAATCAAATCGTCAACACTGCCCGGGGCGAGCGCACAGATCACTCTCTTGTTACCTTTTAGCGAAGTCCAGAGCATTTGAAAAAGTTGCTTCATCTTGAAACTGACGAAAAGATGGGTTCCGTGTGGCTCGAGTGCGTGCTTACACTGTAAAAACGTTCCCTTGCCCAGGACGTCAAAAATCAGATCATAGGACTCCCCTCTTTGGGTAAAATCCTCATGAGTGTAGTCAATAACCCGATCCGCTCCCAGAGATTTCACCAATGCCAGTCCCGGGGTACTGCCTACCCCGGTCACTTCTGCCCCGAAGTAAGACGCGGCAAGCTGGACCGCCGCTGAGCCTATCGATCCGGAGGCCCCGTTGATCACAACCTTTTGCCCTGGCTGGAGGTTTCCCTTTCGAAGCAAACCCAACGCCATAATAGCCCCATACGGAACAGTGGCGGCTTCTTCAAAGGTCATATTACCCGGTTTTATTGCCACACACCCGTCTGTCGGCATACAGAGATACTCGGCATAGGCACCCCATGCGCTGACCGAGGTAGCCGAACACCTGGTCGCCTGGCCGAAATGATTTGACTTCTGTGCCGACTGATTCAATGACGCCGGCAAACTCACTTCCCAGTACTGGTATCTTTGGTTTTCTGAACCCAAAGAATATTTTCGCGAAGAGCCAGAAAATCAACGGCATGGTGAACTGGCGCGGAGAGATCTCCTTAAAATTGCGAGCCACAATATCCCCGAAATTCACGGAGGTCGCATATACTCTAATCAGGAGTTCTTTTTCCTTCGGAACAGGTTGCTCCACCTCCTGGAGCTGAAGCATATCGGGTGATCCGAATTTGGTGATGACGATGGCTTTCAAGAGCTTCCCCCCTCATTGAATTTATAATATACCCCTCAGGTGAGCGATACTTCGCAGACCCAGAAGCCTAGTGGACTCTCCCAACGGGGTCTCTCTGGAGCTTCGGAGAATCCCATCGGGGCACTTGTATTGCTTAACTTCGATATGAGTATTTCGTATCCAGAATCGATGTGACAGTATTGTATAAAAACAGCAAAATTGCAATGCCGTTGAGTAAACTCCCCCACTGCCGGAGAGGTACGTTACTCATGAAGTCGGCAACCATTCGGAGCGCCAGAGAGAAATGTAACAGCACCAGGTGGACATAAAAGGAGGGCCGGAAAGCCGCCTGCACTTTCAGCACCGCCGGGAATATGACCGGAGCGTGGCCAAATATCATTGAAAACACAAACCCCACAAACAATGCGTGGAGCAATCCGTCATACATGAATCCGGAAACCATCAATGGGCCATGTGCTCCCGGGAAATGGGTATCCGGAACGGGAATTGTCCATCCGACCCGCCATAATCCGGCCCATATTCCAAACACCGGTGCGACAACACCCATGAGAATCAGGAGAAGACACGCAGGGAGCGGTAGGTCTAATTCTTTCATCAAACTTCTCCCCAGGGAGTGAGGTCGGCGATGTCCAGTTCCGGGTGGTGAAACAGGGAGTTTTACCACGGCGTCCCCCGCACAAGCATAATGGCAAACAAGAGGACGAACAAATTGAGTATCAGGTTTATCCGTCCATAGATGCTGGCTCGTTTACGATATCTCGCTGTTTCTTCTGTCCCCTGTTTTCTCCACATCGCAGTTGCTTTGGGTCCTATGTAAAAATCATGAATTGCACTGACGATAAAAATGCCTCCCACAAAGAAGAGTTTATGCCCCAGTGCGCTGCCAAACTGACCCTCGAAAATCGAGCCGTCAATTAATCCCCTCCATCCGAACCGATATGCCAGGTTAATAATCCCTGTTATCACAAGCGTGGAAAGCAGACTCCATCCCGGTTAAGTGCTGTGGCGACCGTCATCAGTTCGGCGGTGGAAGTCGGTTGCGGCATAACACCAGAGAACTTTTCCTGTAACTGCCGGAGCTGCTGAACAGCGTCGCTACTGTCAGACTGCGCACACATAGTCAGTGGGAACATCCTAAGAGCGAAAGTGATCCCTATGAAGACAGAGTTTGGCATCATGCAGGAATTTCCCGGCCTCATGCTCCTGGTGTTCCATATACTCAACAGGGATGATCGGAAGTTGTGGCTTCAGGTGGGTCCAGTTGTAATTCCAGAGATGTTGACATCTGGGGAGCGGAGATGGGACGTTCCTGCAATCTCTCGCCAAAGTAGGCGAGCGTTTCTTCCGCCAACCGGGCGTATTCCTCATTCCCGGTGATGGAATGCAGCTCTACCAGCACAGTCAGCGCCATGGCATTCCCGGAAGGGAGGGCGCCTCCGTAGCACTCTTTCGAGCGTACTAACAGGGACCGATCCTCGCCGCTGCTATCGTAAAAGCCACCGTTTTCCCGGTCATAAAGGAGGTCGATTTGGGGTTCCGTCAATCGGACCGCCAGGTCCAACCACTTCTCATCTCCCGTAGCCCGGTACAGATCGACGAGCCCACCGGCAAAGTCGGCGTAATCCTCCAAATTCCCCGGTTCTCTACTCTCGCCGTTCCGATACACCCGCTGCAATCGCCCGGTTTCCGGGTTATACAATTCTTTCAGCAGAAACTGCGCGGAGCGGACGGCCACCTCTCGATAATGGTTCGCTTTTAGCAAAGCATAGGCATTGGCGTAGGCGGAGATCATCATCCCATTCCATGCCAGAACGATTTTATCATCTTTATGGGGATGCGGCCGGTTCTGTCGGGATTGAAATAGTTGCCGCTCTGCGATTGTACGGACAGTAAGGACTCTGATTGGGTATCCGAGTAAATCTCAGAAATAAAACCCGGTCATCTCCTCTGGCACATACAATATCTTCCAATATCTTCACCTGGCATCGGCAGAGGCTCACATGTCGTTCATTTTACCGCTGAAGGGGAGAACGGCTGACTTCCCATGCTGATGATTAGCGAATGCAACCCCGGTATTGTTTCCTG
>CAYPST010000141.1:0-9359 GCA_964413425.1 uncultured bacterium | reverse complement strand
GCGACACCCGCTTTAGGAAAGCGGTGCTCTATCCGACTGAGCTATATGGGCGTTTTCATATCATGAGTATTTTACAAAAATAGCATACGGATTGACACCGGAAAATGGGAAGAACGCAGATAAAGATGACAAACGAAGGGCGTAAAGAGTCATGAGTTAAGAGTTATCAGGAGGTGATAGTCTGGGGTTCATGGTTCCGCGGGTTAGCTAGCGCCGGGCGGAACGTTTCAGGGCGATTGTGCTTTGGGATATGAGTCGTACCGTTATTCATCTTCCTTTTGCCGACTACCAACCGTTTTCATCTATCTGTGAAAATCTCTTTTTTTCGTGTAAATCTGCGTGCTATTGGATGTGTGGGGTGGACAATCTCTTGGCTCCGGATTTCACGCTTTGCGCTCTGCGCTTCATTGATTTTACAACTCCAGCGTATCGCGGATACCGCGAAGCGCCTCGATGACATTCCTGATATGGTCGTTAAGATCTATTCCCAACTCTTCCGCTCCTTTATGGATATCGTCCCGGCTGACGGACGCTGCGAAGCTGGGCTGTTTCAGTTTTTTGGTCACCGATTTCACTTTCATGTCACCGATCCCGTTCGGTCTCACTAAAGCACAGGCCACCACGAATCCGGTGAGTTCATCGACCGCAAAGAGGGTCTTTTCCATCAAGGATTCCCGGGCCACTCCCGTGTAATCCGCATGACTTAAAATGGCTCGGGTGACTTCCTCCGGGTAGCCCTCTTTTTTGAGAATCTCCACCCCCACATAGGGATGTTCTTCTTCCGACGGGTGGTTCTCGTAATCCATGTCGTGGAGAAGTCCGACGATCCTCCATAATTCTACGTCCTCGTTGAATTTGTCCGCATACCACCACATGCACGACTCTACACCGTAGGCATGCTTCCGCAGGTTTTCGTTTTTGGTGTGCTCATGCAGGAGCTTCAGGGCATGTTCTCTGGTTAATTCCATGGTCACCTCCGTGAATGTTCATTTGAAGAATTTATCCTGGATTATTCATAGAAATAGCAGACGGATACACGCGGAAAAAGGGGATGAACCCAGGTATGAAAAAAATAGGAAAACGCGCTGAGAGTAAAAAGAAAAGTGACCACCTCGACCTCCCGCCACCGCATACATGGGGAACCGGGTAGTCTCTCCACTGATCAGCGAACATTACCCCACCGATGCCCGGTGACGCGCCTTGCTCTTCAAACCAGAACCAGTGGTGCTTCTCTGCACAAGCTGTTTGTCCTGGGGAATGAGGGGAGTACCTGTGGTCATCAGTTGTGTCTGTATTCATCTGCCTCCAAGCGATCCCTTGGGATGTGCTATTTTTTACGACCTAAGTTGAGCGATACGAGCTTCGCGAAGTATCGCTGTACTTAGGGAAAACCCCGACTGAGAAAATGTACGTTTTCACCGAATGGGTGCGGAACGTCCCGACGCCGTTTTCGGGGAGGTGAACACGTACATTTTCTTTGTCGATTGAGCGATTTATGGAAATAAATCGCTCAATTTGGGTACGAATTATTCAGGCTAAAACATATAGCATACTTCTCTATCCTCGCAAGGAAATTTTTTACCTCGGTGATCGCACTGCTCTTGATCTCCTCCGGTACAAAATGACCGCAACTATCCAGTTTCACCACGGTCGGATTGTTCAATATTTTTTGCCACACCCGGAGGTCGTAAACACGAAACATTACATCCCGCATACCCCAACAAATTAAGGCTGGTAAATGTTCCAATGCTGTTCGCCGTTTCCAGAGCTCCAACAACCATTCACGGGATGTACGCAGAGCTCTCGGGAACATCCAGCACCCCTTTCTGGTGCCAGGGATACGCAATGGCTGAATGTAATGTTGATGATCCTCCGGGTGAAGATTTTTTGGAAACCCAATACCGAATCTCATAAGCAGTCGGGTGACAATATTATATCGCTCAATAATTTGTTTCCCCGGAGGCCCACCGATTCCCCGGCTGAACAATTCAAATCGCAGAGAGCCGTTCAAAGGCCACATCCAGGTATTCATGAGTACCAAAGATGACACTTGGCAGGGGTGATTCAAAGCATACGACAAACCAATAGGACCTCCCCAGTCATGGAGCACAAGGGTGATATCAGAAAGATGCAGGTACTGAATGAATTCGCTTATGACGGACGCATGGTCTTCTGGTTCATAACTGAATGACTCCGGCTTTTCAGACAAACCAAACCCGAGATAATCCGGCGCGATGCATCGATAAGATTGAGAAAGTTTGAGAAGCCAGTATCTGTATAAAAAAGACCAGGTGGGATTTCCGTGTAAAAACAGTAGAGGTCGGCCTCTGCCCACATCCACATAGTGCATCGAACCGTGGTCGGTTTCAAAGTATTTATGAGAAAATGGATATTTCTGCGTATCGATCCAATCGAACTGTTCATCCATCTCCGTGAAAAAACCGCCGGTTTAGCAGCCCTGCCAGAGCAATGTTCTTCTCTCTGGCCCTATTGGTTTGGAAGACCTCTGATGAATTCTCCCTGCGGGAAGCTGCAGGGCATCAGACTACACATTTCTACACCCTTCCCATCCAAAAGATGGAAGGGGACCCTGGGGCAAGCCCCAGGGAATTTGCAAGTTAAACTGATACTTTAGATGGTTGATGACTTTCACCAAATACCCGGGCTACTGCATTCCAGGTAGAACGAATTGCAAAATCGTTGCGGCAGATCCAGCCAACCGTTATTCTCCAGTACAGTTCCCTGCTTCTCTCCAGACCACTACTCTAAGCACATCCCTTTACACGCTCTTGCAAAAAATGGCGCTCAGCCAGAATGCAACTGAAGCAACACCGTCTGATAATCCGGGATTCTCTATTCAGAATTTCGCATTCAATCTCCGTATTTTTTCCCCAGCATTCGGGGCAACTCACTCTCATAGTTCCCAAAATAGCGGTTGATAACGGGAAGCTCGAATTGGCCAAGGATAGACTCTTTTGGTTCCCGGGCTAATAAGAACTCGAAAGAAGTTTCGATGACCTGCTCAGGAGTATACTTTCCTCTGGAGAGCTTTTCATAGTATGTTTTGTCCATTTCGACGGTGTGCTGGGAGGAGGAACTTCCCTCTGTTATCGTGACATCCGCATTCCACTTCTCGGATTTTTCTGTTAGGGTCACACTAATATCAGCCATTGTTATCCCTCCCGGAAGCTTACTTTTTTATTCACGTATTGTTTTTCTCCGATTCCTCTGGAGGAGCCAACTCATCACCTCTTTTCACAATATAATGACAGCGAGCAGTATGATTCCAGAAGGAATTCTCAAAGAACGGAGGTGCTTCACGCACACATTTCTCTGAATCGTTGAACGGACATCTGGGATGAAATCGACAGCCGGAGGGAAAATATTCTGCACTGGGGACGGATCCGGGAATACCCTTTAACTTTTCGTCAGGTTGATGCAGTTTCGGAACGGAATGCAATAACCCTTTGGTATACGGATGCAGAGGATTGGTAAACACTGCCTCCACTGAACCGTACTCCACGATATTCCCGGCGTACATTACCAACAGGTGATCTGCCATTTCAGCGATGACTCCCAGATCATGTGTTATGAGAATCACCGTCATTCCAAACTGCTCCTGAAGATTTCGGAGGAGGTTCAGGATTTGTGCCTGAACCGTTACATCCAGCGCGGTGGTCGGTTCATCCGCGATTAGCATTTTTGGACGGCACACAAGTGCCATCGCTATCATTATACGCTGCCGCATCCCTCCGGAGAGTTGATGAGGATAGGCCCGGTAGCAATACCGTGGTTCCGGAATTCCGGCCATTTCCAGCATCCGGAGGGTTTCTTCCCGGGCTCGCGAATGGCTTGTGCGCTCATGAACCCGTATCACTTCCGCAATCTGATCTCCACATGTAAATACGGGATTTAATGACGTCAGGGGTTCCTGAAAGATCATGGAGATTTCATTGCCGCGGATCGCACGCATTTTATGGTTGGGAAGTGTCAGGAGGTCTCTTCCCCGGAATCGGACGGCACCGCTCAGAATGCGGCCCGGTGGTTGTTGGATCAGCCGCATGATGGAGAGCCCGGTGACACTCTTCCCACAGCCGGATTCGCCCACGATCCCCAGTGTCTCTCCTTGGTTCACCTGAAAAGAGATACCATCCACCGCTCGTGCTTCACCACGTTCGGTGAAAAAATAAGTCTTGAGATCATCAACAGTTAACAAGACATCCATAATATTTGCCGAACTCCCTCATCGATGATTCATATCCCGGGAACGGAACCGCCCCTCAGCCATCCCGGAGTTTCGGATCAAACGCATCCCGGAGTGCATCGCCTACAATATTGAAAGAAAGGACCGTTATCACGATAGCCAATCCGGGGAAAGTGGAAATCCACCAGGCGTCAAGCAGGTTCTTTCGCCCGAGGTCGATGATATTCCCCCAGCTGGGAGTCGGGGGCTGGACTCCCAGTCCCAGGAAGCTCAATCCGGCCTCAATCAGAATCACGTTGCCGATGGTCAGCGTCACGAATACGATAATGGGTGCCAGGGTATTCGGGAGCAGATGCCTGATGAGAATCCGCGGCGTATTCACACCCAGCGCCTTCGCTGCCACAATGAATTCTTGTTCTTTCAGAGAGAGTACCTCACCTCGTATCAGGCGTGCCACGCCCATCCAGCCGGTGAATCCCAGGACCAGGATCACCCAGAGGATGGATGGTCCGACGAATGCAATGACAATTAATATCAAAAACAGCCGGGGAAATCCCAGCATTAAATCAACAAACCGCATAATAAACGTATCGATCCACCCACCAAAATAGCCGGCAAGTACTCCCAGAACAGTCCCAATAACTGCCGCAATCAGGACAGCGACAAAACCAATGGACAGCGAAATCCTGGCACCGTAAATTATCCGGCTGAGTATATCCCTCCCGAAGCCGTCGGTACCAAGTAGATACCCCGTTTCCAGAGAAGGCGGGAGAAACCGCACCTGTAACACATTCACCTGGGCAGTAGGATCGTAGGGTGCAATCAGCGGAGCCAACAATGCCAGGCTGTACAAAACAAACAAAGTGAAGAGTCCGATCCTTGCCCGGCTGTTCCGGAGCAGTCTTCGGGCGCCGAGCCGCCAGTCACTCAGTCCGGTGCGATCTCCGGATGAAGCGGTGCATGATATACAGTGCGCGTTCACCACAAACGCCACCAATAATAGCAGCATCAGATATCCCACCGCTATTCCCGATTCCAGGGTCGGTTTTGTGAATACGGCAAGCATTTGCTGGTGCTGCCACAGGATTATCAGAACAGGGGCAACGAATAAAAACAGGCACATCAATCCTGCACGATAACGCCCGAGCCGGAACAGACCGATGCCCGGGATTACATATGTCCACTTCTGTCTCTGCTGTTCTCCGGATGTGCGATCTGTCATTGAGTTTGGTTCGTTTGATATCGTATTCTGGGATCAACCACGGAGTATAAAATATCCGCAATGAGATTCCCCACCAGCACCATTCCGAACACGATGGCTGTCACCGCTATCGCCACCGGATAATCTCGTTGGAATATTGCGGTCAGCATAACTCGTCCCATCCCCGGCCAGGCGAACACTATCTCAATGATCACCGCCCCGCTGAAGAGGAAGGGAATGGACAGCCCGAACAACGTGACGACCGGACTCAAGGCATTCCTGACGGCATGTTTTGCATAGACAATGCGCTCGGGCAGCCCTTTCGCATGTGCGGTGCGTATGTAATCCTGCCGGAGAATATCCAGCATACTCGCGCGCATATAACGCATGGTGGAAGCAGTAGAAGCCGCCGCAAGAACCAGAACCGGTAAGATCAGATGGACAATTCGATCCCAGATTTGCTGGCCAAAACCGAGATACTCATAATTCACGGACACCATGCCTCCCGCAGGCAGCCAGCCAAGCACCAGTGAGAACAGCAAGATCAGCATCAACCCCAGCCAGAATCCCGGCATGGAGTAAAGAAAAAGCGCACCAATTGTGATGAGATCATCAAACCTGGTATATTGTTTGACTGCGGAGAGCATTCCTAACAACACACCGAAAACCAGAGAGACCCCCAGTGCCAGGGAAGACAGGATGAGGGTATTCCCGATGGCTTTTTTCACTACGGAGCTGACCGGTTGCGCCCGGTCGAAGGACACACCGAAATCGCCCTGCAGGAATGACGTGAGCCACCGCCAGTACTGCACAGGCAGCGGTTGATCGAGCCCGAACTTTCTCATCATTTCCTGTTGGAGTTGCGGATCAAACTCGGGACTGATATACTTCGTCGTGGGGTTGCCCGGGGCCAGACGCATAATGAAAAATGTCAGCGTCAACCCCAGAAACACTAACGGGATGATACCTGTTATTCGTTTGACAACATAGGAACCCATGGCCCGACTTTATAATTGCGCCTGCGACACCCAGTACTTCCGCTCTTCCACCGGCACCCACCAGTCTTCAAGATTCAGGTACGCCCCTCGATGGTCCATTCTGACGCCTTGAAACCGTTTGTGCAATCCATGGCCCGATTTCATGTAGTAAAGCCACGTGTAAGGCTGGTCTTCCAGCAGCAATGCCTCTATCTGGCTCCACAAGCGCTTTGCTTTCTCGGTATCGCTGGTAACGACCGCTTCTCTGTTGAGACTATCGAACAGCGGATTACGGTATGCGGTAAAATTATACCCCTGGAGAGCGGCCTGCGAATGAAAAATAGGGGCATAGTCAACCTTCAGCGCCACCGACCATCCGGACAAAGCGGCATCAAACTGCTTGCCGCGTAAACTGTTAAAGAAAGTTAATCCCTCCAGCATCTGAATCTCCATCCGCACACCAATTTGCTTCAACATATCTTGAATCAGCGTACATGCCTGCTCGCGGCGTACATTTCCCGTATTTGTCGTCAGAGTAAAGCGAAATTCGCGACCGTCTTTTTCGAGTATGCCGTCACCGTCAACATCCTGCCAACCCGCCTCGGCAAGCAGGCCACGAGCCTTGTCCGGATTGTAAGGGATCTCAGGAATACTTTCATCGTGCGCCCAGAGGATGGGACTGATGGCGCCGTGCATCGGGATCAATAAACCGTAGCCGATTGCTTCCCTGATCAATTCCCGATTGATGGCATAGGTCATTGCCTGCCGAACGCGTTTGTCGGCAAAATACGGATTGGGGATCTTCTCGAAACTCTCCACCGTCCCATGTACGTTGGGATCATACGCTTCGGGATCGAGGGTATTCCACGCGACATAATCGTAGCTTCTCCCCAAATATTCGTAGGTTCGAATGTCGCTGTTCCCGTTGTTATAGGCTTCCTTCGTCTGCTGAAACGTTTTCGGAGACATATTCTCCACAAAATCGATTTCCCCGGCTTTTAACTGCGTGATCAACGTAGTTCGGTCCGGGACAATCCGAAAGACGATCCGATCCAGGTGCGGTTTCGGCTGCTCATAAAAATTCTCATTGCGAACCAGCTCCAGCTGTTGTTGCTGCTCCCACCTTTTAAACCGAAAGGGGCCATTTCCAACCGGCTGGGAATTAAAGGCTGCTGTGCGAAATTCTTCCGGTGGCAACCCCTGTAGTACGTGTTCCGGCAGGATGACTCCTTCTGCCGCATCCATGAGTTGATACGGATAAACCCGGTCGAAATGATATGCCACCGTGGTATCATCCACTGCCTCAATTTTCTCAATATACTCCTTCCAGCTTTTCCCGCTCCAGGTCACCTCCGGATGTGTGATAAGCCGGTGCGTGAAGACGACATCGTCTGCGGTGGTTTTTTCTCCGTCCCACCAGTACACGTCATCACGCAGATGAAAGGTTAATGTTTTCCGGTCATCACTGAATTCCCACTCTTTTGCCAGAAGAGGAGAAAACGTCCTTAAATCCTGATTGATCGTGGTGAGTGACAGGAACATTAAATTGATGATATCCTGAGATAACCGGCTTTCAGCAACATAATAGTTGAGAGAATTCACATCCGATATAATTCCGGTGACAAGCGTGCCGCCCTGGGGGATTTGTTGTCCGTCGGAAAGAGTCACCCACTCCACATTGCCCTGCCGGTTGTTCTGTGAACAGGTTGCAAAGAGAAGCAGGATGGACGTCGTGAGGAGCATGAGGGTTTTCTTATACATAATGTATCCTCCGGATTAAAAAATATTGAGCTGGCACCAGAAATACGTGAGCGGAGCAACCAGGAGCAGAGAATCGAACCTGTCCAGAATCCCGCCGTGTCCGGGTAAGATCGACGAGGAGTCCTTCAGATCGGCCGTACGTTTCATCCACGACTCGATGAGATCGCCTATCTGTCCAAAGATACCAATGGCGAGAGTTAAAAATATCACAGTCGGGAACGAGAGCTCCGGAAGTACCGGGGAGAGATAGATGCCGAACATCAGAATCACCGTACCTAGAAATCCCGCCACCGATCCCTCGATCGATTTATTGGGGCTGACGGTCTCATAGAGTTTATGTCTGCCGAATGTTGTTCCCACGTAATATGCCGCCGTATCGCACACCCAAACCCCTGCGAATAGTACGATCACAAAGATCCCCGCGTCTTGATACGATGTGAAAATCCGGCTTTCCCGAATCCCGATCAAAGTGGTGATAAATAATCCGGCATAGAGAAAACCGAATACGGTAATCCCGGCGTTTTCGATGGGGCGAGGGTTCAGGCGGAATAGCGCGACTCCCAGGGATATGATAGTTCCCAGCAAAATCAACCCGATCATCAATTGATATTGATGGAAATATAACCCAACCGCAAACCCCGGAGTGACCAGCATCCCAAGCCAAATGTGTGGTTGAAGTTCTTTGACCATGGCCATCGTGTAAAATTCGTATACCCCTATGAGAGCAACAAGAGTGACCAGAACGCCGAAATAACCCTTTCCAACCCAGATAGCCCCCAGAATTAACGGAATACCCAGGACGGCGACCAGTATCCGTTGGATTCCTTCAGTCAAACTTGCTCCCTGCCAGGGTTAAAGGCAGCCAGTGAATTATAATTTCGACGCATACCGGAAAATCTTTAGATTCAATGATCCAGCTTTCATCAGTGTTCACCACATATGAGTTTACGTAGAAAATATCTCCCGGGAAGTCCGTTCCGTCGCCACTCTCATGCGGTGCTCTTGTGGCACTTTAAAAAAAATTCATCAGAATTGGATATCCCTTGATCAGATGAACTCGATCTCTCTTTCATACAGCCCCCGGTCCACTGAAGATACTGACTTCGCATTCCGGGCCGGACGAATCTGTGGAATTTGCCTATCTCTCAGTAATCGCTGAATTTAGCCTGAATAATTCACAAACTCAGTAAAAAAGAGTTCCAATAGTGGTTGTAAA
>CAYPST010000140.1:0-9444 GCA_964413425.1 uncultured bacterium | reverse complement strand
TCAAGTGCACTCTTTGTGCCGGCGAATGTAATTGACATGAGTCTGTTTAGAAAACGCCTTGCCCCGAAGGGATGCCTTTGGCAAAGAGATCCCGCGACGACGGGACAAAGACAAGTGAACAGATATCTGCCAATATACCGTCATACATTTGACGTCTATCTCATATGCATAATAACCAGAAGTCAGGTTCAGCATGTTGTCTCGGACGCTTGTTTTCTAAATACTCTCAATTGACATACTAAAAAAATATGACATGAAATCCGCAAATACTTAGCAGTTCGGACGAATATGATACATTACGAGAAGGCCAGGGCAGAATTTCATGTGCTGGCCAAACCAATCGGCCCTATCTGTAATCTTGATTGCGAATACTGTTTTTATTTAAAGAAGAAGGAGCTCTTTCCCGACACCAAAAATTTCCGGATGACTGAGAATGTTCTGGAGAATTTTACCCGCAAGTATATTGAAGCCCAGCCGATGGGGACCCAAAAGATCGATTTTGCCTGGCAGGGCGGAGAACCCACCCTCATGGGGATTGATTTTTTCAGGAAGGCCGTCGATTACCAGCGGACATACGCCCGCCCGGGTATGACCATCACCAATTCCCTGCAGACGAATGGAACCTTGCTGAATGACGAGTGGGGAAAATTCCTCCATGCTAACGGTTTTCTGGTCGGATTGAGCGTGGACGGCCCTGAGGAGGTACACAATAAATTCCGGCTGGATCGGAAGGGGGAAGGCTCCTTTCAGGCAGTGATGCACGGGCTCGAGATACTGCAGAAGCACTCCGTCGATTTCAATACCCTGACTGTTGTGCAAAGCCATAACAGCCGGTCTCCCGGGGAAGTGTATGATTTTCTCAAGGACTGCGGCTCCACATTCTTCCAGTTTATTCCAATCGTGGAACCGGATCCGGATGATACAGTCACCCATCGAAGCGTCCCGCCCGAAAGATACGGCTCCTTTCTGAACGGTGTCTTCGATCGCTGGCTGGAGCAGGAGGATGTGGGAGAAATATTTGTACAGGATTTCGATTTGCTCCTGTCCCAGGTGATGGGTATGCCCGCAACGCTCTGTGTGCATGCCGAAACCTGTGGACGATCCGTGGCAATCGAGCATAACGGAGATTTGTTCTCCTGCGATCACTTCGTCAATAGAGAAGACCAGATCGGAAATGTGCTCCAGCACACCATGGTTTCCATGATTGACGGACCACACCAAACCAAATTCGGCAAGGATAAACGGGATGCCTTGCCGCAATATTGTCTTGACTGTGACTTTCTGGAATACTGCAACGGCGGGTGTCCCAAAGACAGGCTGGCAGAAACTCCCGATGGTGAGCCGGGCCTGAATTATCTCTGCGAAGGATATAAAACGTATTATACCCATACAATTCCCACCTTCGAAAAAATGGCTGAGGCTCTTCGGATGGGGCGGCCTGCGAGCGAGTACAAAATTGTTGACCGCCTACGTCAGAACCGGAACGAAGAACAATTCGGAAAAGTGGGGCGGAACGATCCCTGCCCCTGCGGAAGCGGAAAAAAGTATAAAAAATGTTGTGGCCGATAGATAAAGAGGGATACAAAAAGATATCGATCTAACCTGAAAAGGAGTCTGTTTCCGACATGCCCGAAGAATTACAACGCAAAACCCGTAAATTATTGAACCTGTCCAGAGAATTAGGACGGCCGGAAAATCGACTGGTAATATTGGGAGAAGGGAACACCTCTATCCGGGTCGATGAGGAAACTTTTTTGGTTAAGGCAAGTGGCACGCAGCTGGAGCACCTGCACGAAGATCAGGTCACGCAGGTCCGGTTCGACCGGATTCTCCCCATGCTGGATGAGCAGCTTTCCGAGGAAGCCATTGAAGAACGATTGCTGGAAGCGCGTGTGAATCCGGAGAGCATGAAGCCTTCGGTGGAAACGACATTTCATGGCTGGCTCCTGCAGCAGGAGGGCGTCAATTGCGTCGGTCATACCCATCCCGTGGAAGTAAACAAAATTCTGTGTTCGGACGCCGCACCGCTCTTTGCAAAGAACCGGTTATTTCCGGATGAGATTGTGTGCTGTGGACCCAGGTCGTTGCTGCTCGAGTATGTGGATCCCGGATCTGAGCTTGGGAGTTCTATTCGTGACGGCTGGGAACAATTTGTTGCCGAAAACGGATTTCCTCCGAAAATTATTCTTGTGCGAAACCATGGGCTGATTGCCGTGGGGGGGGCTCCGGACGCTGTATTGGTTGCGACTTTCATGGCGGTCAAGGCCGCTGAGATTTTCAACGGAGCCCGGACCGTCGGGAATATTCAGTTCATGGATCCAGAAGATGTCGAGCAGATTCAGCACAGACTGGATGAAAAGTACCGGCAGAAACAACTGAGAATTTCGTAAACCCGGGCATCCCCGGCGGAATCCCGTCCGAGAGGTAACAGGCGGAGCGTGCCGGGATTGCCGTATTATTTTAACATTTGAATGAATCCGAGTCCCGGGAGCATGTAATCGAAGGCAGTCAAACAGAGCAACGTATCAGACGGTTTATTGCTGCAGTGACTCGTGCCCGTGCTACTGTACAAAGTGTTCCGCCAGCCAGGGAAGCAGTGGCCGGAGCAGTATTTCAAAGGATTGAGAACAGCACCTCGGTTGTACTGGCCACACCCGACTTTTTTCCGATTGGTCTTTTCACCCAAATTGCATTGGCAGAAGAAGACGGAGGCAACCTGTTGATCGCAGCGAGCGGAATGTCCTGCTCTGATCAATTGAGGCTATTTAGAAAACGCCTCGCCCCGAAGGGATGCCTTTGGCAAAGAGATCCCGTGACCACGGGACAAAAAAAATATACAATATCTCCGTCCAAATAGCGTCATACATTGTGCTTATATCTTCTCTCCATATTAAACAGAAGCCAGGTTCACCACCTTGTATCAGACGCATGTTTTCTAAACACTCTCGATCAAATACAGGAAGGAAGATGTCCTCCATCTCATGGAATTGTTAGCGGGATATTTGCAGTGACTCATTCGAATTTAATGCCTATGTTAATGCACCGTTGTCGAAGAGCGCCGGAGTTATGAAGTGTATGCATTTATGAGGTCTATTGGGGGTATAAGCAAATCCCTGGACTGCCCGGACGACTGTAAACCACACCCTGTCATCGCAGCCAATCAATTGTCCGAACCATGAATGTATGGACACTCTCGGAAGACATTTTTACCTAAGAATGGAGTAGACGAAAATTTCACTGGAGTAATTATCAGAATGTTTACAGGCAGAAGGGAGGAGTTTCATGACCGCAGGTAATCGTATTGAACAAGCATATTCTGAAGCACAGGAGCAATATGGGGAATATGGTATCGACACGGATCAGGCACTCGCTGCATTAAGTAAAATTCCGTTGTCTATCCATTGCTGGCAGGGAGATGATGTGGTGGGATTCGAAGGCGATTCCAGCCTGGAAGGTGCCGGGATTCAGGCCACCGGGAATTATCCGGGCCGCGCCCGAACACCGGATGAACTTCGGGCAGACTTCGAGAAGGCCCATAGTTTAATACCCGGGATGCACCGGATAAGTCTTCACGCAATCTATGCGGAAACCAACGGAAAACAGGTGGGCAGAGATGAACTCGCTCCCGAGCATTTCCGAACGTGGATCGACTGGGCGAAAGAACTTGGTATCGGAATGGACTTTAACCCGACTTTCTTTGCCCACCCGAAAGCCAGAGATGGATTTACCCTGGCAAGTTATAATGAAAATATCCGGAAGTACTGGGTGAATCATGGTATCGCCTGCCGGAGGATCGGAAACCATATCGGTGAGGAACTGGGAACCGCCTGTGTGAATAACGTCTGGATTCCGGACGGATTGAAAGACATTCCGGCGGATCGGAAAACCCCGCGTGTTACACTAAAAAAGTCGTTAGACGAAATGTTCGCTCCTGAGTTCGATGCAAACAACCTGCTGGATTCCGTGGAGAGTAAACTGTTCGGAATTGGTTCGGAGAGTTACGTGGTGGGCTCTCATGATTTTTATGTGGGGTATGCTATCAAAAATAACAAACTGTATTGTGTGGATACCGGTCACTTCCATCCCACCGAGAATGTGGCCGATAAAATTACTTCGCTCTTCACGTATGTAGACGAGCTGATGTTTCATATCAGCAGAGGTGTGCGCTGGGACAGTGACCATGTGGTCCTTTTCAATGATGATGTCCGGGAACTGGCCGGAGAACTGGTCCGCGGCGATTATCTGAGCCGGGCGCATATCGGTCTGGACTTTTTTGATGCCAGTATCAACCGGGTCGCCGCCTGGGTTATCGGGACCCGGGCCACGTTAAAGGCGCTGCTGAACGCACTCCTGGAGCCGGGTGATATGCTGCAGGAATTCGAAGCGAACGGCGATTATACCTCGCGGCTGGCAATCATGGAAGAGGCGAAGACCTTACCCTTCGGTGCCGTGTGGGATTACTATTGTCTGCAGAACGAGGTGCCGGTCGGGAAGGCCTGGTTCGATGAGGTGAAGCACTACGAAGTTGAGGTTCTGCTGAAACGATAGGGCATGGTCTGTACATCAGGTTTTCTGGTAATTCCCGGACCGGGAGAGTGCCCGGTCCGCGGGCGGATGTACATCTGAAGTTGCGTAAAGTGAGTTTTGCCTGGTTCAGTGGTTTATGGGTTAAACCACGGTAGTAAGAACGAGATGGCTATAAAAGGAGCCCCAGAGCCCTCGACTCACATTTCAGACGCAGCGAAAGGGGAGACGTCACTGGCAAGCAGCTCATTTCGTATGACTCTCCGGCTGCGTTCACAGAGATGATTATGCAAGCCTGACAGGCACGCAAAACAGTGGAGTGTTGTTCTATGTTGTTCAAAAAATATGTTCTTCTTTCGTTCCTCCTGGGTTGTCTTGTTTTGTATTTCAATTCCTGCAGTCGCAAGCAGGTTACCCAGGACAACGAGTTCACTTTTCCGAATCAGGTAACGATAGCAGGAGACCTGGCGGATCGTGTGCAGCTTACCGAGCGGCGAATGGCGGGACATCCGTTCAGCCTGCGGCTGGTCACCGAGGATGTTGCCCGCAGGGAGGAGTACCAGCGGCGCTTCGAAGAGTACGAAGGGGATGTCTCCGGCCGGATGCTGGGAGCGTGGAGTTTCCTGTCCCGCCTGCTGGGAGAGCGGCCGGCGAAGCTTGATTCTCTCGCCGAACGGATTCTAAGATATCAGACACCGGATGGGTATTTCGGCGTGAACCAGCGACCCGAAGGCTGGGATTACTGGGGGCGGCAGATATTCGGACACGGTCGGTTACTGGTCGGACTGGTGGAGTATTACCGGCTGTCGGATGACCCGCGGTTCCTGCAGGCAGCGGAAAATCTGGGAGACTATCTCACAGCAGGCATTCCGGACTGGACGACCGCGCACCAAGGCAATCCCTGGGATGAGGACCGGGATCCGGCCGATTTCAGAAACCGCTTTATTAAGACCCATTATACCAGTGTGATGGAGGGCCTCATGCTGCTGTTTGAGTCCACCGGAGACGAAAGGTATCTGGAGGCCGCCCGGAAAATCGTACCGCTGCTCCCCGAATTCGGATTCTACCATTCGCATTCATACATGAACACCATGGTCGGGATTGCCAGGTTGTATCTTCACACAGGCCAGGAAAGTTACCGTGACCTGCTGACCGATATTTATTGGCGGGATATCAGGACTCGTGTGGCCCAGCCGGATGGGGGTACCTGTGAGTATTTCCCGGTGAACCGGCGGACCGAGGGCTGCTCGGTAACGGACTGGCTGCGGCTGAACCTGCACATGTGGGCGGTGACTAAGAAGGGGATCTACATGGACGAAGCCGAGAATATCTGGTGGAATGCGCTGAATTTTCACCAGACCCATAACGGCGCGTTCGGACATTCGGTGATGAATGCCAGGGGATACGAGGCCCCGTATTCGGAATCCTGGTGGTGCTGCACCATGCATGGAATGTTTGCCCATGCCGAGCTCCTGAACTTCAGTGTGGTCGGCGATGCCGGGAATCTCTGGGTGAACCTGTATGCGCCCCTCGAAGCAACGGTCTCGGCTGCCGGGGTGCCGGTAGAAGTTCGAACGCAAACCGACTATCCGGCTGATGGAAACATATCCCTCACCATTCATCCGGATCGACAGACAGAGTTTGCCCTTCGTTTGCGGGTGCCGGACTGGGCGGAGGGGGACTATCGGGTCCGGGTGAATGGCCAGATAGCAGAGATAGAAACGGTTCAGGGTTATGCCAGTCTCCGGCGGGTCTGGGAATCAGGTGATCGGATTGCACTGCAGCTGCCCATGGCGCTGCGGATTGAGGATAACCGGGGAACCGAGGTGTCCCACGACCGGCGGTTGTACAACGTATTCACTTCCGCAACGGTCTGCCGGGGACCGCTCCTGCTCGCCGCGGATCTCCAGTATAACGATGCCCTTCCGGACACGATCTATCTGACACCGAAAGCAGGTGCCGGTGGTGGCTCGGCATCTCAGAGAGGAAAATTCCGATATCCGGACAGCCATTTTCGGTTGCCGGCGTGGATCAATGGGCGTGAGTCCTCTGCCACACTGGTTCCCATGGCGGAACAGACCGGCTTTGGTGAGTGGTCGGACACCCTGCCTGCTTTCCGGAGAAACGGAGAGGAGCCCATCCAGCGGATTCCGGCCAGGATTAAGTTTACGGTGAAGTTCGTGGGGGAATGAGACCGGGGACCGGAAAACGGAGACCGGAGCGTCCGGCCACCCACCCCGGCGTACAGCCACAGATTGGCGCAACTTGTCCCGATGCATCGGGAGATGTCCACAGATAAAAAGTGAGAAGCAAGTGTTGGGCTATTGTGGAGCGAGGGGAGAGATGGGAGGAGTCTGTGCTCGAGTCGGATATAAAAACAATGTCAATCGTCAACCGTCAATCGTCAGTTGTTGAGGGATTGGGATAGCGGGGAGGACCGGGCCCGCTGGCTTTACACGGAACATAGAACAGAGGAATACGAAGAAGGTATCATTGCGAAGACGCGCCTCCCCCTCTCTTGGGGGGCTTGTGTTGAGGGGAGTGGAGTAAGACGAAGATCCCGATTGTCTCGGGAAAAGGGGACCGAGAGGGTGAGTTGGCCGGAGAGCACCAAACGGCTGATCTTACACCGTGAGATCACGACGGATAGAAAGCGAGAAGGCGGAAGAAAGAAGGCAAACGGCAAACGCAGGTGTTGGGCTTTTTGTGTTTTTGAACTATTGAGTATTGGAGTGTTGAGTTATAGGATTCTTGTCGTGCTCTTCCCTTCAGCTACAAAAAGTTTCACAAAGGAGGGTATGAAGTGCTGACAAGTGCTCACAAGTTCTCACAAGAAAAGACGTCAGCTAACCGGAGCTGGTGAGTACTTCATCGCACCCCGGAAAGATTTCTTTCGAGCAAAAACTCTCACCCATATTTCCGGGGCCGGGAGGTGCGGATTTTGAATATTGAAGTATTGAGTATTGGAGTTTTGACTTCTAGAGTTCTTGTCTTCCGGGGTTGGGGGCCTGGTTTTTGGCATATTGGGTATTGGGTATTGGAATATTGCCTTCTTAATCCCTTCCATACAATTCGGTCAGATGCAGCAGGTCATCCTGAACCCCTTCATTCATCTGCTCCGGCAGGAGCCGCCACTCCCAGTTTCCTTCTCCTGTGGCCGGGCGGTTCATCCGGCAGTCGCCGTTTAGGCCCAGGAGGTCCTGCATGGGGATGATGGCTGTGTTTGCCACGGACCGCATGGCCATTTTGACGAAGTCCCGGTGAATTTCATCAGCCAGAATCTGCTTGCCCAGGTAGTCGGATATCCGCTGACGGGTGGTATCATCGGCTTCTTCTTCGTACCAGCCGCGCATGGTATTGTTGTCATGGGTACCGGTATACAACACACAGTTCCGTACGTGCATGTGGGGAGCGTATGGATTTTCCGGTAAATGTTCATCGAACCCGAACTGGAGAACTTTCATGCCGGGCAGTTCCAGGTCGGCGATTAATTCCCGGACATCAGGAGTGATGACACCCAGATCCTCGGCGATAATGGGAAGATTGGGGTAGTAACTGAGAAGCACATTGAAGAAATCCCTGGACGGAGCCTCTACCCAGGTACCATTCTCTGCCGTAGTATGCGAGGCCGGAACTTCCCAGTAGGCAAGGAATCCCCGGAAATGATCGATGCGGATCAGATCGGTGAGCTTGAAGTTATGCCTCACCCGCTTCACCCACCAGGCATAGCGGTTAGACTGCATAGCCTCCCAGTCGAACACCGGGTTGCCCCATAACTGGCCGGTCTCGCTGAAGTAATCCGGGGGAACCCCCGCCACGAATTCCGGCCTTTTGTCCTCATTGAGTTTGAATAAGTCCGGATGGGTCCACACATCGGCGCTGTCAAACTGCACGTAGTAGGGAATGTCACCGATCAGCTGGATGCCTCGGTCGTGACAGTAAGTTTTTAACTCCATCCATTGCCGGAAGAAAAGGAACTGGACGAATTTCTGATAGTTGATATGATCCCTGAGTTCCTCTTCAAGATTCTCTACGTCGTCCTGGTGCCGGTCCCGGATTTCCTCCGGCCAGTCGGCCCAGGCTTGTTCGTCGAAGTGGGATTTAAAGGTCACGAACCGGGCATAGTCATCCAGCCAGTAGGCGTGGTCCCGGCAGAATCTTTCGTACTCGTGCTGATCGCTGAACTGAAAGCGGTGATAGGCTTTGCGCAGCATCTGGTTGTTCTGAGAAATCACCGACTCATAATCTACCCGTTGCGGGTCCAGCCCGGACAACTCCTCAAGGTCCTTTTGCTCCAGCAGATTATCTTCGACTAATTTTTCCGGACTGAGAAGCAGCGGACTCCCGGCAAACGCTGAGGAGCTGGCATACGGAGAATTCCCACTCAGCGAAGAGGTCGGATTGACCGGCAATACCTGCCAGTAAGTTTGGTTCGAAGCATGAAGAAAATCGGCGAATTGATAGGCCGCCGGGCCAAGGTCTCCGATACCGTACTTTGAAGGCAGTGAGGTGATGTGCAGCAAAATACCCGCTCCGCGTTTTTTCATGCTCATTAGTTCTCCTGTGGATTGAGGTCTATTTTTTTGTGGTGTATTTATTCGATGCTTTGGTTTATTTAGAAACTGTTGAAGCCGCTAAGACCGCCCCAACGGGATCCCTTCGGGACAAAGGACGCAAAGAAAGAGTAAAAAATTGTGCACTGTATACCGAAAGAATTGTGAAGTACATATTTGTTTGCTCCATGTATTTTTACCATCCCATACCTGCACCATTTTTATTCTTTATGACTACCCAAATTGAGCGATTTATTTCCATAAATCGCTCAATCGACAAAGAAAATGTACGTGTTCACCTCCCCGAGAACTGCGTCGGGACGTTCCGCACCCATTCGGTGAAAACACACATTTTCTCAGTCGGGGT
>CAYPST010000139.1:0-9449 GCA_964413425.1 uncultured bacterium | reverse complement strand
GAAAATGTGTGTTTTCACCGACTGGGTGCGGAACGTCCCGACGCCGTTTTCGGGGTCGATTGAGCAATTTATGGAAATAAATCGCTCAATTTGGGTTTAATGATATCGACCCCATCGCATTCTATTTGGATGGAATAATCCCTGATCGACATACCATGATTCTCTCAGTCACCTGCGCTGCAAGAGGTGAACATTCCAGACTGACGCCCGAATATATGTCCGCAGAGATTCCTGAACATTGAGATTATTCTGGTGATCCATCGGTAGAATAAGTTATATTACGGTCAAATTAAAACGCAAATAATATTAATTCATTTCTTATGGATATCGGGCTCATCGGATTCGGACGGTTCGGACAATTATCGGTTCAATATCTGTCGGAGGATTGTCCGGTCTACGTCTTCAGCCGGAGTGCGACCGGGGAGCAAATTCAGGCAGCCGGAGGCATCCCTTCCCCTCTTGAGGAAGTCTGTGCCCGGGATATTGTGCTGCCGACTGTCCCGATTTCTGCCTTCGAACATACCATCCGAAACATCGCTCCCCTGCTGCGGGATAATCTGCTCATCGATGCCTGTTCCGTGAAGGAGTATCCCGCGGACATCATGGAAAAACATATTTCCGAGCCCACCCAGATACTGGCCACCCATCCGATGTTCGGCCCGGACAGCGCAGGCGAGACGCTCCAGGGCCAAAAAATTGTCCTGTGCCCGCTGCGGATTGCGGACAAGATCTATGGTAAAATTAAAACATACCTTGAGCGCAAAGGATTAACGGTTATCGAAACCACGCCGGAAAACCACGACCGCCAGATAGCGAAATCGCAGGTCCTCACGCATTTTATCGGCCGGGGATTGAGTGAATTCGGCGCAGAAATGGTCAACATCGATACGGAAGGCTACAAGCGGCTGCTGACTATCCTGGAAGTGGTGGACCAGGATACCAGACAGTTGTTTCTCGATTTGAACCGATATAACCGGTTTGCCGCTCACATGCGGAAATCGTTTATCAACGCGCTCGTTGAAATTGACCGGGAGCTCCAATGAACATCGCATTTCAGGGAATCAAGGGCGCATTCAGCGAAGCAGCGACCTACAAGCACTTCGGTGAACAGATCGAAACCATCGGGTACCCGAATATCGAAGACGTTTTTGAGGCTGTGGTCAACGGCCAGGTGAAATACGGTATTATCCCGGTGGAAAATAGTATCGCCGGCTCCGTATCACGGGCGTATGATTTCTTTCTGGAAAAACCGGTATACGCCGTCGCCGAGGTCTATTTACCTATCCGGCACTATCTGATGGGGCATCCCGGGGTTCCTCTGAAACAGATCCGATACGCCTTGTCCCATCCGATGGCGCTCCATCAGTGTGAAAAATATTTACGGGAACAGAATATCAAACCCGTTCCGGAATACGATACGGCGGGAGCGGCAAAAATCGTTGCCCAGGAAGGAGATCGTACCAGGGCAGCTATCGCTTCCCGGCTGGCCGCCGAATACTATGAACTGGAGGTCCTGGCGGAAAATATCCAGACCACCGATATCAATGTCACCAGGTTTCTGGTCATCCATCAGAAACCGCTGGATACCGCGCATAATGAGAAAACCAGTATCGCGTTCAAGACCAAACATCATCCCGGAGCGCTGGAGGAATGCCTGCACACACTCTCGTCCAACAACATTAACCTGACCAAAATCCAGTCCCGCCCCATCCCGGAAAATCCCTGGGAATATGTATTTTATGCGGACTTTGAGGGCGGGGTCGGTGATGACAATGTCAAGCAGGGATTGACTCAACTCCGGCAGGCGTCAAAATACCTGAAGATCCTGGGGAGTTATCCCAAGGGAGAGCAGTGAGCTCTCCACGGGCGTAGTGATGCATCGCACAACGCGGAATGCCATATCCGTGATCTTCGCGCTCCCTCCATATCTCACCAACGCGATACGATTCTGCTCCCAACGGACGGTGCGCCCGCCCGTTCTGTTTGCCTCGCCCACCCGCAGGAACAGAGTCACACCTCAGAAGCCACAGGTCTGACTCCGCGACTCCCCGGGACGGAGCGACTTCAGGCCCCGCATCATCGAGACTTGTCATTACTGGTGCACTTGTGAGCACGTGCCAGCACGTGTTCACCTCCGGATGCGTCCCGCACTTGGTGGAGTGCAATCTTACTCACGGAGTTCTGGCAGAGAAGAGAGGGTTCAAAAACCCCCGGGTGCACCCCGGAAGGCATTGGCTCATGACTGATCCGGAAACCACCGGTGCGGGATACACCCAACCCGAGGCATTCACCCCAACCCAACCGCTCTGTCATCCCGCATCAAACGTTTGGATAAAACATCCAACGTATGATATACCCCGGAGAATGATCAGGGGCTCCTTATAAAATAGACAGGTCAAAAAACTGGGAGGCGCGTTCCGGATGGCCGATGTTATCCGCAGCAATAAACAGCAGGTTCTTCATCAACCGGGCTTCCAGCACGTCCCGGGTGGCCGCCGTATCGGCCTTGCTCTCCACGACTTCGCCCTTTTTCTCCAGCTGCCGCTTCCGGACATCGGTGAATTCAACCTGGATGTCTTCGAACTCCCTCACGAAGTCATCCCCCAGCACTGCCCGATGCTTATCGCCGGCCGCCACCATCCTGGCCATCAATGTTCCGACATTTGCAAGATTGGCTTTATCGTATTCAGTCAATCCATAGGGGAAAAATTCCTCATATTCCGACGAATCCTTCCCGTAGTTGCCGCGAACCAACCCCTCTCCCCGTCTAACTGACTTCCGAAAGCGATCTAATGCGGCGTCTTTTCGTATGGTAATTCCCTGCTTTACAGCCTCTTTCACCACTTCATCGACGGTCGACCCGAAATAGGCTTCATGTGCCTCGGCGATTTCCTCCAGCATCACACTATACCGCCCGTCCGGATCATTGGTGGCAAGCAAATGCATATGCGCCTCCGAATATCGCTGGATATTCTCGTCGCTAATGCGATGTGTGTCAAAGTGATTCACGAAAAATTTCCGTTCGTCGATCATAGTATATGTATTCCTTCTTGTAGTTCGTATCGATTGTTCTGTGTTGAGCCGGACCACATGTTCTGTCCGAGTGATACCGTTATTGAAAAAACACGAGCGTAATGTATCCGCTCCCCGCTATAATTCACCGCTTTGTATTCATGTCCTCCCTCATTTGTACGAAATACCATCGGATTGGCAATGCCTTTGACGGCACAGAAGTAAACAGCATTCGTACAGCCAAGCATTCTTCCGGTATAAAGCATGAATACGGGGGATATTTTACACTTTTCTGCAAGAGACCTCGGAACGTTCCGAATGCCATTACAACTTTTTGCAAGAGGCTCCGCAACGTTGCGAACCGCATTGCAAGTTTTTGTAATAGGGTTCGTAACATTGCGAACGGTATTACACTTTTTTGTAAGTGGCCTCGTAACGTTGCGAATAGCATTACACTTTTTTGTAATAGGCTTCGTAACGTTCCGAATAGCATTACAACTTTTTGTAATAGCATGCTGCAAGTAAGAGAACCGGTCCAAAGTTTTCGGAACCATCTCCGGCACCGTCATTTCTTCTCTGTCCGTATTCGATCATGCGTTCAGATACTGATTTCACAGATTGGTCATCTGTGTCTTCCGCATGTTGTCCTTCTTGAGACGGGTGCAGGAATGCGGCGCTTCGGCAGGTCAGCAGTGATTGGTCTCGCAGCAGTCAGCAGGGAGAGCTTCTCTCGGAGTAATCAATCGACAAGTCAGTTTGTTTATGTGGGCATCCATTGTTCGCATATCCCAGTGTGCTTCAGATTTTGAACCAAACAAGAGCAGAAGTATCATAATTTTATACATGGATACCAATAAGATCAAGAACTTTTTTCACAGCAGGCAGGTTTTTCACAGATGGAAGGAGTGGAATCGTTCTGAAATGCCGCTTCGCCTGCTCACTTCCGCCGAAGAGTGATCCCGATGGACCAGCCGTGGTACCTAATACACCCCGGTCGTACTGGCATCAATAATTTTCCCGAAGAATATACTGTTCAACAGCAGTTTATTGGTGCCGTACCAGTAGCTGCGAAAGTTGAGTTCATCCACACACAGGATCACCTTGCCAGCCCCCATACTGCCGACCACCACGCTGGCGGAGTTGGCGAGCATTTGCTTGTTTTGCCCGGAAATGTACCCGCTTAACAGCGGCTGCTCCGAGTAGAGCACCGGCGTTGCATACGGACTCCGTGAGTGCTGCAGGAACTGGGTTCCCTGGCGAAATACCGGCAGGCTCTCCCCGGTGTAACCATACGCGAGAGGGTGGGTCAGATCCAGGGTGGTCTGAAAAATCGCTCCGCCGATGTAATCGGCTGCCCTGTCCTGCGATGCCTTGATATACGGCCGGCGGCGCCAGTCAGAAGTATCTTTGGCACTCTGGATGTGTTTCGCATCGGTGAAATTATGCCGGATGGCCCAGCGTACGCCCCCGCTCAGCGTTATCAGGGTTCCGCCGGCATGTACCCAGTGCTTCAATGCGTCCACATCCTGATCCGACAGATCATCGTAACCTCCGCTGACCATAATAATCACGCTATACCGATGGAGATCAGTCCGGCTTACCCGTCCGACTTCCACCAGGCTTACCGGCATTTCAAACCGGTGGTCCAGCAAATGCCAGACTTCACCAGCTTCATAGCTTGATACTCCGCTTCCCACCATCAGAAGGACTTTCGGTAATATCAGCGACCGAAAACTCGGGCTTCCCAGATCGATTCCGGCTATGGTTAATCCGGTCTGTACGCTGTACACCGACAGACCGTCTTGCGTCACACTCTGCTGCAGAATGGATCGGATGGTATCCTGCAGCCCTTGCTGCATTTGCATCGGTATAATTATGGAACCGTAGTCAAATGTGTGCGCCCTGCCCTGAATCTCACTGGTAAATGGCCTGGTTGCCGTTTTGAGCCGGATTCCGGCTTTCAACAATCGATACGCGGCACGCGGTGCGTAGTAATTGTGCCATTCGAACGCATAGGCATAGGGATCCTCTTCCTGATGAAGTGTGCCTGCCGGCAATCCCGGGCTTATCACTTCTTCGCCCAGCAGTGCATCGGGGATTTGCCTGCGGGTATACTCTGCATACGATACGTTAAACGCCAGTGGGATAGTCCAGGCGGATACATCATAGAAGACGCTGTCCGTAAAGGTGGTGCGCTTTTCAAAGAGCGCCCGGATGAGGCGAAATTTCGGCTGGTTCAGCGGAACAATGTACGAAGCATCCGAAAACTGTGTCCCGTTGAGGGTGACCGTTCTGCCCAATCGATACGTTCGGATGTGATGTCTGCGTAACAGCTGCAGCAAATGATACAGCCGGGGCGGATCCGAGGGGGCGCCGAACACATAGGCTTTCACCGGATACTGTGCCGCTTCCTCAATCGACGATCGGTAAAATTCCCGCTGATGATTCAGGAGTTCGGTTCGGTGTTCGAGAGCGGCATCAATGGTAGACAGGGAAGTAGTCAGATGATTTCGGATGGTGAAAGGGAAAGAGAGGTCTCCGTGCTCGCTTTCCTGGAGATGTCCCCGCGAACTGGCCTGTTCGAAGAGAATGCCGATGCTCCCGTTGACATCAGGATATGTCGAGCCTTTCCCATAGTAGAAGTCGTCAAAACGTTCCCGGGTGAAGTACAACGATCCGAGACTGTCCAGGGCCTGTGCGTTCCGCTCCGCAATTGCCGCAGTCAGATCGAAAGTCGTTTCCGGCGTCAGGGGATTATTTCTGGATGGCACACCCGGCTGCATGAAATAGGTATTGTCGGTGCCCATCTCATGGTGGTCGGTCAGCACATTGGGCAGCCATTCCTGAAATTTTGCCACCCGGCTCTGGCTCTCGGGATGCTGCAATAAGAGCCAGTCCCGGTTTAAGTCAAACCAGTAGTGGTTGGTGCGTCCGCTCGGCCAGGGTTCTCTGTGCTCCCGATGATTGGGATCTCCGACCAGGATTTTTCCGCGATGCATGTTCGCCCAGTGAGTGAAGCGAGCCAACCCATCCGGATTGAAGCAGGGAGCGATGAGGATGATCATCTGATCCAGTTTCTTCCGGAGTGACATTTCCCGGGAGGCTGCCAGGTAATACGTCAGTAAAGGAACTGCATTGCTGCCGCTGGGTTCGTTCCCATGGATGCTGTACCCCAGCCAGACAATCACCGGCATTGACGCCGTGTCCAGATTTCCGGATTGCTGCGGGTTGGACAATGACTGATGCTGCCTTTTCATCGTTCCCAAATTCTGATGGTTTTCCGGCGAGGTCACCGTGAGAAGCAAGAGCGGGCGCTGCTCATGAGTGTAGCCATACGTTTCCAGAGAGACCCGATCCGAGGCATCGGCAACCGCCTGTAAATAGGCGGTCAGCTGATCATGGCGGAGGTGCCAGGTCCCCACCTGATATCCAAAATATTCCTCGGGTGTCGGAATTGATTGGTCGTAGCGTACATCAGTTGGTAAATAGTAATTGAACTCAACCCCCCGGACGGTACCCAACCCAATGAAGATGATTGTACACATTAAACAGATTTTCCAGAAACGATTATCCCAGCGATGCATGGTTGCGTCCTTTTTCCACAGAAGTGTCATGTTTAAAAGGTGTTTTGATTTTGTATCCGTACCTATATTCCCGGATACTCCCAGGGATCACGATATTCCCGCCGCAGGAGTGTATTGGCTTCCGGATCGCCCACCACCACTTCCCTCTCGCCATCCCATTGCACACTCCGGCCTAACTTCATGGAGAGCATTCCCAGGAGGCTCAGATTGGTCGAACGGTGCCCTATTTCGATGTCACACACCGGCCGGTTCCGCGTTTTAACGGCCTGCAGGAAATCAGCCCATAATTCCGGGATGTTCTGGTCATCCGGCTGATGCAGACTCGCTTCTTCATGAAGCACGGCGTTGTTTTCATCGGAGGGATAGAACGTCCAGCCGCCCAGCCAGCCCATATGAAAGGTCCCCTTTGTCCCGTAGAAATAACACCCCAGATGATGTTTTTCGGCTTCATTGCCTGCATAGAACCGATGCTCCCAGGTGGCAGTAAATGACTCAAATTCATACGTCACCACCTGGGTATCCGGGGCAGTGGTATTATCCTGTTTAATATGGCGTCCGCCTGTGGAAGAGACGGATTTGGGGTACTTTTCGTCGCTCCACCAGAGAATGTGATCCACCCAGTGAATTCCCCAGTCGCCCAGCTGGCCGTTGGCGTAATCCAGAAACTGACGAAATCCCCGGGGATGAAGCCGCGTGTTAAACGGTCGCAAGGGCGCCGGTCCACACCACATATCCCAGTCAAGTCCGGGTGGAGGCTCACTGTCGGGAGTCGGTTTCCCCGGTCCACCCGGATAATGCACAAAGGTCCGTACCATTCCGATCTCCCCGGCCCTGCCCTCTTTGAGGAACCGAATCCCGGAGACATTATGCGGAGAGACCCGTCGATGTGTCCCCACCTGGACAACCCGGCCGGTTGCCCTGGCCGCGTTTACCATAGCGCGTCCCTCATTAATGGTGTGCCCCACCGGCTTTTCCACATAGACATCCGCCCCGCTTTCCACCGCGGCAATCGTGATCAGCGGATGCCAGTGATCGGGTGTGGCCACAATGGCAATGTCCGGTTGCTCTTTGCGAAGCAGCTCCCGGTAGTCCTTATACTTATTCGGTGTGTCACCGCTGAGTTTTTGAATTTCTTCGGCCGCCGGATCGAGCTGGTTGGTATCAACATCGCACATGGCCACCATTGTACATTCGCCCGACTGCAGAGCCACCCGGGCAATGTTCATCCCCCACCAGCCGGAACCGATGAGTGCGGTTCGAGATGTTTTCCGCTGCTGTGCTCCCAGCACAACAGGTGCCGACAACACTAAGCCTGAGTAAACACTCTGTTTCAGAAAATCTCTTCGCGATAGGGTCATATAAACGCTCCCTTTCCTCTTATCACTTCATGGGACCTATCAGCTCAATAAATACACCATCCGGATCCTGCACCAGGATAAAGCTGTTTTGCTCGTCCAGTGGAACAGGCGTCTCCCCCAGTGCTTGAATATTATGTTTCTTCATCCTGTTATACACAGGCGTCAAATTATCCACCATGATGGTAATATATTGCGGTCCGGTGTGCCCGTAGATAAAATCATCCTTTGCAGTTTCTGCTCTGTCTCCAAAGGACATCAGTTTATATTCGGTGGCCGTATTCTTCGTACCCAGCTGCAGCACCTCCACATGGAACGGGACACCGTTACTCAGACCGGAACTCGCTGCAAAACTTGCATCCACATCGAAAGATCTAACTTTTTGCATTCCGATCACATTCTGGTAAAAATCCAGAGATGCGTCCAGGTCCGAAACGATCACTCCGATATCGATGGTTTGATCAGAAAAGTTCTCCTGACCAAACAGCACAGCATGCGAAAGGGTAATACAGCAACCCAGAATCACAATGCTCGTGAGAAAATACGCAATAAATTTTTTCATAGAGTCCTTCCCTTCCTTTTCAGAGCGAGAGAGTGAGGTTATTTACTCCCGATCATCGAATTGAGTATGGCACTTACCAGAGAAATAATAATCGCACCCAGCACTGCCGACCAAAAGCCGAAGACAACAAAGCCCGGAATCAGCACCGAGGTGAGCGCCAGCACAATCCCGTTTATCACCAGCGCGAACAGACCGAACGTAATTATGGTAATCGGCAGTGTAATAATGAGTAAAATCGGTCGCAAAATAGCGTTCAATATCCCCAGAATCAATGCGGTTACAATGAGAGTGCCGAGACTATCGGCGAAAATACCCGGTAAGATACGCTCCGTCACCAATACTGCACAAAACGTAACAAACCACCTTGTCAGAAATGCTTGCATTCCCGTAATCCTTTATATCTGGTTCATACTTACGATTCATCCGTGTGATGTGTATCCGACTCATCAGTCGGGTGAAGGACGCCTGGAATATAATGCAAAATATAGTACAGAAGCCCGGTGAGTAAAAGCGCTTTAATAATCTGTCCCGTTCCCGTCAGCACTCCCACCGCAGCCGCAGACCAGACTGAGCCGGCAACCAAGAACCCACTGTCCGATTCTTTGTTTTGCAGCAACGCACTCACAGCGAATATACTGATACCGATGATGATACCGGCCAGCAGGACCCCGAATACCACGGTCTCAGTGTTCCCACCCGTCCGGGGATACAGGCCGCTGAATACGGTAGTCCCAACCAGCACAAGCATGATCGCCTGCAGTGTACCATCCGAATTTGTCTGCCGTACTCCGTACCCCAGGATTCCTCCCAGGAGAGCGGCAATCACAATTTTCACCACGAAAATAATAAGATGTATCACGACAAGACCTCCACATAACTTTACATGACTATTAAATTACCTCAGTAAAGAGTCACCTGATTGCGCTCCCGACCAGT
>CAYPST010000138.1:0-9502 GCA_964413425.1 uncultured bacterium | reverse complement strand
CTGCGGAGGTGGGGTGCGAGAACGTCATCCCCCTGTCCCCCTTCCAAGGGGGAACGGGGTGAAGGGGCATAAGCGCTAACTTAACACTTGACATCTGAATTTTTCCGTCGGAAAATAGATCATGCATACTTCTCTTGCCGTGCAACCCGACGACAATTGGCGCCAATTGCTGCAATTTCTGCCCACTGGCTGGCAAGACAAGGCCAAGGAGTTGCGCGCCTATCACCGGCTCCGCGCCGTGTCCTCCGTTGAGCTGCTCCTGCGGATTCTCCTCGTCCATCTCGTGGACGGCGTGTCTCTGGCGCAAACCGCCAATATCGCCGCCCAGGCCGGCTGGGCCGACCTCAGCGATGTGAGTATCCTGAAACGCTTACGGCAGGCCGAGGCCTGGTTTCGCTGGATGAGTCTGGAGCTGGTCACCCAGCAGCAGCCGGCCTGGCTGACGCCCTATCACGTCCGGAGTGTGGATGCCACCGTGGTGAGCGAACCGGGCAGTACCGGCACGAATTGGCGGGTCCATTATAGTCTGGGCTTGTTTGATCTGGCCTGTGAGGCCTTTCAGTTGACGGATCCGTCGACGGGCGAAACCGTCCGCAATTTTACGTTTCAGCCCGACGATCTGGTGGTGGCGGACCGCGCCTATTGCAGCGGGAAAGGGATTGCCTGGCTCCACCAGCACCAGGCCAGCTATCTCTTGCGCTACAAGCCCAAGCGTGTGTCGCTCTGTGTCGACCCCGACCGGCACCAGCCCTTCGCCCTGCTGGAGCAGGTGCGCGATCTGGGCCTCCAGCAGCCCCGGAGTTGGATCCTGGTCCCTCCGGAGACCGTGCCGGCCCTCTCCGACTCGTGGCGCTGAAAAAAAGCCCCGAAGCGGCAGCGCAAGCCCGGCAGGCGTACCAGAATACGCAACGGCGGAAACAGAAACCGATCAATCCCACGATTGTGGAACTGCATGGGTATATCCTGCTCGTGACGAATCTCCTGGCGCCGACGGCCACCGACCTGTTGCAGCTGTACCGGTTGCGCTGGCAAATTGAAATCACCTTCAAACGCCTCACGTCGATCATGGGACTCGGGCACCTCCCCAAATACGAGGCGCGAAGTTGTCGCGCCTGGCTGGCCGGCAAACTCTTTGTCGCCTTGTTACTAGAAACCATCGTCGAGGAAGCTCGACTTTTTTCCCCGTGGGGATACCCCCTCCGCAACGGTGCGTGAGGCGACCCGGAGTTATTGGCGGGAACTGGAATTTGGCTTGCTGGTGATCCGACAGGCGGTGGAGCCTCAGTTGTGTTTGCGCACTTGTTTCCAGCACTGGGGGAGTATTGCCCATAAACTCGCGAATTCCCCACGCCAACGGCAGGGGCAACATACAAGACTATTTTTCTTAAGTTAGCGCTTATGGGGACCGAGGGGGTGAGTTCCCTCTGCTCCAGCCGGGATGACTCGACTGGGCGCTGAATGGCCCAGGCGCCAATGGACAGAGCAATCTCAGAAACTGAGTCAATTTAATAGTCCTATTTAGTTAAATAAGTTATTTCCTTTAACTTGTGCTACCACGCCATTCAATACCTAAACGATGAATCTTTCCCTGTGTACATAAAATGTGTGGAATCCGCACTCTCCGCAATTCGTCCCGGCGATTTCCTCAGGCTGCCTCATATTTCCATTGCACTTTTCCAGCGGAATTTTGATACATTAAAATTCTAAGAATAGCGATCGATTAATCTGAATACGGCAGGGTCATGGGAAAGGTCTTCTCCCTCACATTTTCTCTGATACAATGGATTGCCCTGGTCCTCTTTATTATCATCAGCTACGAGCTGGTACGCTGGGCGGTGGTCTCCTTTTTCAAACGGCGATTCATGCGCTCCGTCACCGGATTCCTCAGAAAGCACCAGGTCCGGTTTGACCAGTATAAATTAACAAACAAGCTGATCATCAAAGATCAGCTCCTCCATAATCGCGAAGTGAACCAGCAGATCCTCGAGAAATCTCAGAAAGAAGACCTCCCGTTCGAGGAAGCCCGGGAACAGGCAGAAGAGTACATTGATGAAATAGTCCCTGCGTTTAACCTCCTGTCCTATTATAAATTCGGCTACGCCATTGCCAACCTTCTGCTCAAATTTTTGTATGAAGTAGTAATTGACGAACAGGGGAAAGAGCAGGTGAAGGACATTCCGGAAGATTCCCTGGTGATTTATGTGATGAATCACCGCAGCAATATCGATTATCTGCTGGTGGCCTACATGTTGATGGAAAATATCTCGGTAAGCTACGCCGTGGGGGAGTGGGCCCGGGTCTTCCCGCTGGATATCATCTTTAAGTCATTCGGCGCCTATTTCATCCGGCGCAATTACCGGGACCCGCTGTATCACGCCGTGCTGAAAAATTATGTCCAGCTGATCAGCGAAAACAAGGTGACTCAGGGAATCTTTCTGGAAGGCGGTCTGTCCAGAACCGGGCAATTCCGTGCCCCTAAAACCGGGCTGCTGGATTATATCTTAACCACCTCTCAGGGGAATGGGGCGGCGGACTCCCTCACAAAGATCGTCTTCGTCCCGGTTGGCATTAACTACGACTGGATACTCGAAGATCAGACCCTCATCCGGGAATGGAAAGAGGGAAAGCACGGCATGACCATGCGGGATCACATTTTCTCCTTACTCACCATTCTGGTAAAATCCCCCTATCTGCTTCTTGTCAACACACTCCGTATTCTGACCGGCCGTCTGAAGGAGCATGGCTATGTCAGTGTAAAGTTCGGCCGTCCTGTTTTGCTGGAAAGCCTGGCCGATCCTCAGCAATTCGATGCCGCCAAATCGTATGAGGAGCGGCGGGCGGAGCTGAAAAAAGTGGGTTCCGGCCTGCTTCACCGCATCAGCGAAGTCATCCCGGTGACCCCGGTTTCCTTACTGTCGCTGACCTTGATTGAGCACGGCAACGATTCCATGTCCAAGTCTTCCTGCCTGACACACATGCGGTCCCTGCTGCAGCAGTTAGAAGCCCGGAACGCCGATCTCATGATGGGCAAGGAATATGAAGCCCTCCTGAAACTGCGGGACCGGCTGGAATCAGAACGGTGGTTCCGGAAAAAGGAGCTGCTGGAATTCGAAGAAGATCTCCTGAAAGAAGACGAAATAGAAAAAACCCTCCAGCTGGCCGTGGAACTGCTGGTCCGGAGGAAAATTGTCCGGGTGACCAGAGACCGAATCCTCATTATTTCAGAGAAACACGATTATCTGGAGTACTACGCCAACACCATCCGCCACTTTCTGCCCCGGGAGGAGGTATTACCGGTTCAGTAACTCTGATGGTAGCCGCGAAGATCGCGAATTGACACGAATAAAAAGAATGGCAAAAAAGCAGTCGGTAGTCCCGATACTGAGACTTTCTCGAAATCGCATTCGCCTCGGCGGAGGGAAAGTTTCAGATCGGAATCGGCAGCGGCAGCGGCCCAACTGATTAACGGATTTCAAATTCTCAGTGTTCTTCAGTGTATTTCGGTGTTTCATTTCTGATCTATTGGAATGGTCGTGTTCTTCGGCTCACAGGAATCCTTTCCGACCCCGACGGGTGTCAGGGCAGGCTGTGTCATTCGTGGTTCCAGTTCTCATCGCACCACAATCACGTGGGTTGTCGCACGCTGCACAATTTTGATGGGGGTACTCCCCAGTATGAATTTTAACAACTCCGATCGATGGCTGGTCCCCATGACGATGGCATACTTCTCATCCGCGACTCTCAGAATGGTCTCGACCAGATCGCCTTCTTCGATGAGGATATCGTGTTCGATTCCGCCCCGGCGCAGCAGCGTATCCGCCCGGCTCACGCAGGCGTCGCTCTCCCTGGCCGACTTTTGATCCACCACCCGCAGGACATCCATTCGCACGTCCATGGCTTTGGCGACTTTCGCACCGAACATTAAGGCGCGATTTGCCGTATCCGACAGATCGCTGCAGAACAGCAAATCATATCCCGTGGTGGTAAAATAATTCACCACCACAAAGGACGTATCCACAAACTGGATCAGCCGCCGGGTGTTGCCGACCTGATCCACCCCGCCGATAATAGTGACATCATAGGGATTCTCCTCCACTTCCCTGCGGATCTGATCGATAAGCCGGCCTTCCCTGAGCCGGAGCCGGATGTTCTGAATCTCATCACCGTAGAAGTGAATCTCGTAAGCACCCTGTATTTCCGGGCGCAGGGGATGGCGCAGATCCAACGCATCATCTCGCTCCCGAATGACACCCAGACCGGCCAAAACCTCTCTGGCAAACCGCAGCCGCTTGACCCCCGGATGCTCCAGTTCCCACTCGGACAGCTTGTTCCGGCTGAACCGGATACTGTGACTGAACGTCATGCGCTGGTGGGTATCCACGTACAACACCGAAATATCCGCGCCGAATGATTGCGCAATCTGCACTCCCGCAACCAGTGTACGCTTGGTTTGTGGACTTTTACTGATACATATCAACACACGCATAATAAATCCTCAGGGTAGTATCATCCAGTATGTATACCGTATGAGAAAGATCAACAGCATGCTCGCCACAGTCAGTTGCAGGCCTGCTTTCAAAAAATGTCCGGTTTCGAGTTCTCCACTTGAATATACAATCGTTGCCGCCGGTGATCCAATAACAGTGAGATAAGAATACGATGAGGCCGCCGCCGTCACAAATCCTGCCGTGATAAAATCAATCCCCATGCGTTCGCCGATAATCAGCGCGATGGATCCGAACAGGGCCACTGCCGGTCCATGCCCTATCATATTGGCGATTAACAGGGTGGTAAGGGTGATAATGACGAGGATCACAAATTGATTATGCAGACCGAGAGCGACGAGCAACGTTTCGAGCTGCCCGGGCCAGCCAGCCCCCCGCTCCGGTGGTCTTGAAGGCCACACCCAGCGAAATGGTGGAGGCATACACCAGCACCACTCCCCAGTTCACCCCGGTATTGATATGTTTCCAGTCGACCAGCCCGAAGGCCAGCGACAGAAACACAGCGATGAGCGCCGGCGCTCCGAGCCCGATTTGATCGCTTAAGAAGATCCACAGCAGAAAAGCGAACCCGAAGATCCCGATAGCCAGGTATTCTCTGCGGCCTAACCGCCCACGATCACTCATTTTTTTTCGCAGCTGCAGGACCGCACGGGAGAGCGAAGCTTTCTCCGGATAGAACGTACGCCGCAGGATCCACACCACCACCGGAATGTGCATCAGACCGAGGGGATAGGCATAGAGAATCCATTCGCCGTACGACATCTGGTAATCATACAGCCGATTCCAGAGATCAATCATGATGGCGTTCCGGGCGCCCCCCGAGGGCGTACCCAGCCCTCCGATCGCGCATCCGTAGGCAATGGCAATCAGCAACAACGGCGCCAGTCTGCTGCTGGTTTCGTCTCCCAGCTCTTGTTCCACACTGCGAATCAGCGAAATAGCCACCGGCAGCATGATAGCCGCCACCGTATGTTCGCCGATGAAGGAGGCCATCAGCACCGCCACCACCACAAATCCAAACGTAATCCGCTGAACCCGGACCCCTGTAATCTGCACAATGGCATACGCCAGACGGCGATCCAGGTTCTGCTCCACCATCACCACCGCCAGCATCAGTGATCCGATGATGAACACCACCGCATCACTCATGAAGGTCGAGGCAACCTCGTTGGGGGTTCCAATTCCGAACAGCACCTGAAATATCGCAATGAACAGCGCAATCGCCGGTAACGGAACCGGCTCGGTCACAATCAAAATCACCACCGCCAGCGCCAGACTCAGCGTCCGCCACCCCTGCACCGACAGTTCCGACGGTGCCGGCACCAGCGCCAGCACTCCCATCACCAGCAGCGCTACTAACAACCAGCGCTTGGTATCAATCCAGTAGAGTATCGGGAGTAAAATTCGGGATTTCATATACCAGATCCGGTGGAATCTTGTTCACCTGAAACGTACATAAAAATAGCACACAGATATACACAGAAACAAGGGATGAACACCGATTAACAAAACAAGAAAGCAGGCACCACACCCGCACCCACTGGATACATATGGAAATAGGTGCATAAGGGCGGGAAACGATCGGTTTTGAGCGGTGTACGATCTTCATCGAAGATTCACTTCCTGCTCAAGCAGTAATCTCTCCACGACCTGCAACCTTATGTACCTGTGTACTAATAATATATATAGGTACTTTGGATGGGAGGCAGGGAGATCTGTGGTCATCATTTGTTTCCGTGCCAATCTGTGTGCTATTTCTGTTAAACATTACGAAAATTTCTTTGTGTTACAAGTCCCATGTGCATCCGACCGAGGCAATGTCCCTCTCACCTCATACGCTGTTCCGCTTACCTGAATCTCCTTGACAAAATCTTTCCCCTTACGTAACCTTTTGCCACGATTGCAAACACCGAGTAAACTATGAAGATACGCTACCTCAACGGTATCCGGCTCAAACGAGCCATCATCGCCGGTACCAAGACTGTCATTCAGGATCGCGAGTATCTCAACAAGATTAATGTGTTTCCGGTGGCCGACGGCGATACCGGAACGAACATGGCAAGCACGCTGCAGAGCATCTCCAGTGCCCTGATGGCCTGCATGGATCATACCGTTCACGGGATCATCCGGCGGGCGGCCGATTCGGCACTCCTCGGCGCGCGGGGAAACAGCGGTGCGATTCTGGCGCAATTTATTCATGGACTGGCCGAAGAACTTTCCAACAAAATTACGGTCACCACCAAATCCTTTGGTCAAGCGGCAAACAATGCCGTGGATTATGCCTATCAGGCTATTTCCAATCCCAGAGAAGGCACTATTCTTACGGTTATACGAAAATGGGCTCATGTCGTCCACGAACGTGCCAGGCATACCGACGATTTTGTGGAAGTGCTGCAGGCGTCTCTCCACTCTGCCAGGGAAGCACTTGCTGATACCCCGGAGCACCTGCCTATTCTGAAGAAGGCGGGTGTGGTGGATGCCGGGGCCATGGGATTCATCGATATGCTGGAGGGTATGGCCACATTCATCAGGCACGGCCGAATTCAGGAACTGGAACAATTCACCCAGGAAAAGCTGGAAGAGGCTCCTACCATTACCTCCGAGATGGGAGACATTGCTTTTCAATATTGCACAGAATGCATCATCGACGGTGCCGATATTGACCACGGAATACTCCGGTCCCGGCTCACTGATTACGGAGATTCCCTGATTATCGCCGGCTCCTCCACAAGGACAAAAATCCATATTCATACCAACACTCCCAGGGAGGTCTTCCGGCTGGCCGAGTCGTACGGTGAACTCATCAACGAAAAAGCCGATGATATGCAGAATCAGTTCAAGTCGGCCCACACTCCGCATGGGGAGATCTGCCTGGTGGTCGATACCTCCTGCGATCTCCCTGAGGAAGTGGTCAACCGGTATGATATTCAGATGGTTCCCCTGCGGGTGGTGTTCGGAGAGAAAAGCTACGTTGATAAGCTCTCGCTGACTCCTGAAGATTTTTACCAGCTGCTGCGGGAGTACAAAGATATTCACCCCACCACCTCACAACCGACCCCGGCGGATTTCCTGAATAAATTTGAGTTCCTGGGTCAGCATTATCAATATATCCTCACTATTACACTCTCCGGCACTCTCAGCGGGACCACCGAATCTGCGCGAACCGCCGCCCGGCATGCCAATATACCATCAGAGATCCAGGTGATCGATTCCAAAAGTCTGTCGGTAGCGGCGGGGCTGATAGTACGCCGGGTGGCTGAGGCCATGCAGGAGGGCGCAGACTTTGAGGAAGCCGCTTCGCTGGCCCGCCAACTGATTTCCCGGACCCGTATTCTGGTGGCGGTGCCGTCACTCAAATCCCTGATCCGGGGCGGACGGGTGAGCAGAATGCAGGGGGTATTTGCCCGACTGCTCAACCTGAAACCTGTTATCACCCTGAATCCGGAAGGCCGGGCTGTGAAGGCCGCTACTGCCTTCGGATTCCAGGGGGGCAAACAGAAAATTCTGCAGATGCTCGCCCAGAATCTGAATCCGGACGCTCCCACTGACTTTGCCATCACGCACGTGGATGCCCCGGAAGACGCCGGGTGGTTTGCTGACCAGATCACCCGGCGGTTCGCCGTAGACCGCGACCTGTTCATTCAGGATGCCTCTCCGGTCCTCGCCGCCCACGCCGGGTTCGGGGCGGTGGCTGTTGCGTATATTGAGCCGGACGGACAGCAGTAGCGAAGCCGGAGGCGCACTGAGGGTTCCGTTTCCATTCGATACTTCATTCAGTGTCATCCTGAATCCTCGCTGTTCAGAGGTGAGGGATCTCTATCAGAACTCTTTCAGTATGGTTGCGCTCCATCACGTGCGGGACGCCTCCGGGGCGGACAAGTGCTGACAAGAAAGGGAGTTGCGTACTCAGACTCACATATCCCCGGTAGAGATCCTTCGCCCTTGAGAAACAGGACTCGGGATGACACTGGTGGTGGTTGTGAAGTGGACGCCGCGGGATGGGAGAATCACATAAATGTTTGGTGGCGGTCCTGCCGAATACAGGAAAATTGACACCAGAGCCTTATAAACCCTCTCTGGCATTTTCCCATGGTATTCGTCATAAATTGTTTATATTTATAATAACGGACTGGGCCTTCTACGGCACTCGAATTTTTTTAACGAAAAGACATGCATTAAACTCAAAACCCCTGAATCAATTATGATCCAAATATTGCTTATCCTGATCCTCAGTTATCTGCTGGGATCCATTCCGACCAGTATTATTGTGGGAAAAGTCGTTTACGGCAAAGATATCCGCAATTACGGCTCCGGGAATGCCGGCGGAACCAATGCCTGGCGCGTCTTCGGCTGGAAGGCCGGCGTGTTCGTGATGGCGTTCGACGTGGGGAAGGGGATCATCGCCACCTTATTCCTGTCCCGCCTGCCCGCTCCACCGGCGCTGGCATATGAGGTCGTCCAGCTCCTTGCCGGCAGTGGAGCAGTGATCGGCCACATCTGGACGGTCTTCGGGAAATTCAAGGGGGGGAAAGGAGTCGGAACCGCCGCCGGAATGCTCCTGGCATTGTATCCTGTGGCAGTAGTAATTTGCATGGGAATTTTCGGACTGGCCCTCCTCCTCACCGGCTACGTTTCCGTGGGCTCACTCTCCGCCGCCCTCGCTTTGCCGATCATTCTCTGGATTATGAATTCCACAGGATGGCGTTTGATTCATCCGGCGCTGTTTTATTTCTCCATCCCCATTGTGCTGCTTATCTTTTTTACCCACCGATCCAATATCAAACGCCTGATTCAGGGGAACGAAAACCGGTTCGACAACATCAGAATCTTCTCGAAGAACACCTCCTGACCGTCCGGGGACATCGCTTCGGAGACATGACACAGTCACTGATGTCCCCGCATTCCGAACCTCCTCCTGCTCATTGCCAGCTGCCTACTGCTTACTGCCTACTGCCTACTGCCTACTGCCTACTGCCTACTGCCTACTGCCTACTGCC
>CAYPST010000137.1:0-9607 GCA_964413425.1 uncultured bacterium | reverse complement strand
GCATGTGTTAGGCACGCCGCCAGCGTTCATCCTGAGCCAGGATCAAACTCTCCGTTGTAAAAAAAGTAAATCCTAGCTGAATACCTTTCGTCAATCGCATCCTGAAATACAAATCTCAGGCTGCAACTCGTATTTCGTCAGGTCGCACATACTCACAATGTCAAAGAGCGGAGTGAACAAACCCCCTCTGATATGTCCGATCAGAGAGGGTCGGCACTCAATTCACTTCTCAAATAGCACAGTAAATATAAGCCCAAATACCTCTTCTGTCAACCCCCCTTTTATAAACTTTTTTCTCCGATGAGGGATTGTTGAAAATAAGCTCATCTGTCACAAAGCGGTATAAGCATAACAAATTCTTGTATCGATCCCAAAGGGTTTTTTCACCTCTTGAACTATGGTTTTGGACCGCTTCGAATCTACTCTCTGTGTTATCAAAAAGCCATATCTTCTTATCGAAACAGCAAGGAAATGTTCCAAACCATTTGCACAATTCTTCGAAAATTTCTCCTCGATCATGAAAATTGAGATGCACACAACTGCGTACTCCGTGTTCATCATAAAAAAGAAGGTGACTATTAAATCAGCTCAGGGTCAGTGACAATGGAAGGTCTGTGTGGAAGATGGAGAGCGTAATAGTACCCTGCATGTTGACGATTGCAATCGGATTGAGTAAAGACGTACCATTGAGGGTGTGTGTGAAAGCAAAGAATCAAGTAGAGAACTGTCATCCTGAGCGGAGTCCCGGTGTATGGGATCCCGGCTTGCCGGGAAAGGATCTCCTCCTTTTTCCGCTATCCCTTGTTATGCAAGCGATTGAGTTAGGTAGAAGCATCATCCCAGGGGATCCTTCGCTCCGCTCAGGATGACAGTTTTGTATTTGACAATGCGTTTTCACACAGCCTCGATGATATATCCCTATACGGTTTTCAGGGCTCTAATCCCATTGTATACCTGAGTTATCTTAATAGTCAAAAACAACAAAGGCCGGGAGCTCTCCCGGCCTTTTATTGCAGAGTTACTATGGGGTGCGATGATCGGGTTTAGTTAAATCCCATACTGAATGAAATGGTATGCTGGTTGTTGAAGTATTCTATCATCTGATAGGAATAATCAACCAGAATTTCGGTACCCCCGAACCCATACTGCAGCCCGCCGCCGAGCGCCGGGCCGAAGACGCTTGTCTCACCGTCAGTCGCCCCCATCAGCATCTGGTATCCGCCGCGAAGGTACAGCACGTCGTACAATGCCAGTTCCGCCCCCAGGTTGCTCTGATCGTGCAAGAAGTTGTTGTTGCGGAACAGGTAGTTCACAGATAAGGTGTTCTCCGCAAACGGGATCCGATAGGAAATCCCGATATCGAAATTGGACGGCAATTCAAACGCGGCTGAGTTCACTTTGTACTGGCCCGGTGGGCGATTGGCGCCCTCCACGTCACCCTGTCGGAGCATTCCGGGACCGTCGTACTCCATGGACGGCCCGACATTTTTAACAGACACCCCGATGTCAAGGCCGCGGACATCCGCAAAATTCGTATACTGCACCCCGGCATCGAAGGCCACGCCGCTGGCCCCGACCCGCTCGATTTTTTCGGAGATCAGTTTCGCCGTGGCGCCGATGGAGATACGGTCGGTCAACATCCGGGAATACGACAAGCTCCCCACGAAGAAGGTGGGGCTGAACGTCCCGCCGGTCCCATCGGGATTATCCGCAGTGGTAATCGGGATTTGCCCGAAATCCAGAGATTTCAGGCTGAACGCAAAATGGCCGAACCCGAACAACGACGCGTCCACGGCTGCGAAATTTACCCCGATATCTGCCAGATAGTTTGTTCTCGAGAACATCGCATTGGCCGCGTACCCGGCCCGGGCGATCCCGGCGGGGTTCCAGTAGACAGCGTCCACACCAGTGACGGTGGCCAGATTTGAACCTCCCAGAGCGATGGATCTCGCTCCCACCGGGATTAACAGCTGCTGGCCCGAAGCAGTGCCTGCACGATCATAGCCAGCTCCCATGGCTGTGGCCACCATAAATACCGGCAGCAGCATCAATGCCAATATGTGTATGGTCTTTGTAAATCTCATTGAATTCTCCTTCTAGTCCTCTTCTAATTCCTTACCGCATTCGCAGTGCATATCATTCTGTGTTAATACCGCAGCAGGTATTCCTGCTCCCGAATAATCGCCAGTTTCAGGATCTTGTTTTCACCGAGATCCGGCATTTCGATATGGGCAATATAAATGCCGCTGGCCACGGGCAGCTCGTTGTGATTCGCCAGATCCCACTGCAGAAACTGGCTCTCATCATCTTTTTCGAGCGTCCGCACCAAGGTGCCGGCCAGATCGAAGATCCGGATGGTCGCTTTCTGCGGCAGGTGATTAAAAGTCACAAATCTCTCTAACAGATCCGTTTCCTGCGGGTTGTATCCGTAATAGGGGTTCGGGAAGACGTTGATTTTTTCCACGTCCGTTTTCGCCAGGTCTTCGCTGTATTCGGAACCCTGCGTGGAGTAGGCAAATTCATCTGTTGCCGTATTCACATTCGACGCGAAAATCTGGAGGTTGAATGGAGCTTCCTGATAGGGGTGACTTCCCCGGGCACTTGGCCAGATGGCATATTGTACATCAGCGGCTGGCCCCCAATTTGTATCATCATACGTACCAGCATCAGGTGAATACTCGCTTCTCATTATAAAGATATATTCTCTTCCACCAAAATCCGCAAAGGAACTTCCATCCCAGCCCATATCCCATATATTATTGGGAGGAGCCATACTCGCCGCTTCCACGAAGCAGACATTCAGCTGCACTTCAGGATCCGCTTCCGTATTCCATATCGTAAATGGTACCCAGCCAATATCATAGAACGGATAGGGCCACCCTAAATCTCTTCGGTAGACATATGCTTTCTGCCATCCGTTCGCTTCACTTCGAGTCGGGTTATCGGTAAACCGCATCTCAACATCCACATAATCGGGAGCGCTCAAAGTGGTGCCAAAGAACTCATACCCGTTCAAGAGCCCTCCGAACAGTCCCATGCCACCAATATCGGTGCCGCTGATCCAGCGCGTGCCTTCAAAATCCCATCCCTGCAGGTATTGTTTGTCAAAACTCTCATAATCCGGACCATAGTTTGTGGAATAGAAATCGCCGTACTTATTCGGATTCATTCCGGCCGGTGGCCCGAGGACTTTCACCTCCACTCCTTCCACGAACGGATTCTTCTGGGCGTCCGATTGATCCAGCATCCCGGACAGTAAGGTATCTCCGGTATCGGTATTGAGCAGGCCCCAGTCGAAACCGGAGGCGGCGCTGGGGTTCTCGGTAAAGAATACCTTGTAGCTGTTTCCGGTGGTAGCCTTGGGATTGATGACGGTTGCAGTAACCGTTCCGTCGCTGTTTCCGGTATGTGTAACCTCAAGCGAGTCACCGAGCTCATCCTTGAGCACCACCCCGGGATCATTGCTTTGAGGTACAATTTCCATCACGTTCATGGAGCTTTCCAGGCTTCTAGTGGGCACGTCCTCGCCGGGATTGAAATTATAGGCAGTGACGGCAAAATAATACCGGGTGCCGTTTACCAGGGGGCGACCGGTAAACGCATCTTTGGTGATCACTTCCCTGCGCTTGATTCCGGAATTGGTTCCAAGCTGGACCGGTACGTCCAGAATCTGACCGGATTGCACGTCGAACCGTTTATCCAGGATGGTTGTGACCTCATCAACAACATCGTAAGTAGCAATTCTTTCGGCCTGATCCGATGTGGCGCTGGCACTCGGCAGCTGATATACGTTATATCCCTGGAAGGTATATCCTTTTTCGTCCTGGCCCTCGATAGATTGAATACCTGCGGGATTGGATCCCCAGTCCAGAATGATCTTCTGATCCAGCGGAGTTGGCTGAACCACAGGCGCCGGCGGGGCCTTCGGCAGTTCGAAGAAGTTGTCATACGCGCTCTGGGCGGCGATATCGTTATACCGGAGCACGGAAATACTGGACAGCCGGTCCGCGCCCATGCCGGTAATCAGCGCGGTGACCACTTCATTGGTGTCGCCCAGGGCCATGGAGAAGGGGCCGGAGATCATCTGCATCCGGCGATCCCCTGGTCCCAAACCACCATTTTCATCAGTATCCCCTTCACCGGTCACAGGATCTCCATCAAGAGTGAACTTTGTGGGTTCACCGGCATGGTTGGTAAAAGGCTCCGGATTATTGGGATCGCTTCTGGGCAGCATCCCGTTCATCAGATTGTACCACTGGTCGGTTCCGGAATACTGCTGGAGATCCGGATCCGTGATAGCACTCCCGGCGGCAAAAAAGTTAAATGCCGTCATGGGCAGGTTGATGTAACCGGGGCCAATTTCCTCCCCCTTGAATATGGCGAAATCGGCAGCATCGTCCACCCCGTTATTGTTGCGATCCTGACCGGCTTTTCCTTCGACCACGGGACCCTGCAGGAAGTCGTACCCCGCCGCAGGCGGCGGAAACCCGGCCTGGTCGAACAGGGGATCAACCGTGGTGGAATTCCAGACAAAGGAGAGACTTTTATCCACATCTGTCCCGACAAAGTCGTCCGAGTACTCCCCGAGATCCGGATCCGACCACTGGGCCACGAACATACTGTCGATGGTTGAACCGCTTCCGGTACTCCCGGTCCCCTTGTAAATAAATCGGTACCGCTTGAACACCACATTCCCGAGGGCATCGGTGCGGTCATAGCCCCACAGGGTGGCCTGCATTTCTATTCCGATGGGAGGAGACCCGTACAAAGAAGCAGTGAGACCGGGATTCAGGTCGTTGGCCACGAACCAGACGGTCTGATCCGCGCCGGGATAGCCGGGGATGTCTTCCACATAGGTGGTGTCTCCCGCCTCGTTCACCTCCAGTTCCCCCAGCACGCCGTTGCCGTTGGGATCCGGTTCGTAGATCCCGTTCCCGTCGCGGTCGTCAAAGGGGGCCCCCTTGTCGGCGGGCCATTCCATCCAGTCTTTCCGGTACTGGGCCCGGACATCTGCGATATCCGCCTCAGTCACGTTCCCGGTGCTGGTGGTCTGCAGTTCGGCGGCATCCCGGGCCAGGTCGGCAGTGGCGAAATCCACCCGGACCCGCCAGATGCGGACATCCGGAGCCCCGGGATCTTCGGCAGTGCCTTTGCTGATGATCTTCCCCGCCTGCAAGCCGGTGGGATAGGTGGTGCCTCCCACCCGTTTGGCCAGTGTCTGCCCGTCATTCACATAGCCGCCCCACACCAGGCCGTCGGTAAAAATCACTCCGGCGCCCACGCCCCGGGGAAAGTACACGCCCGAACCATTGGTGTTGGGATCATGGGCGGAGATCCCGTTGGACCGGATCCAGTGGGCGATTTCGTTAATATTCAACAGGGTGGCGTTGGGCTGCCCCATGGTTTTGCGCAGCGACATCTGCTCCTGCCGGACGAACTCGTCGTTGGCGGCAAACAGCAGCCAGGGCACCATGAATACTGCTATCAGTAGAGTTGGGTATATATGTTTCAATTTCATAGAATTCTTTCCTCCGTCTTTCGCTTCACACATAGGTTGCCACATTATCTATTGGGATTCTGTTAATATTCGATGGACACGCCGAACCGGATCTGGCGCGGAGTACCCCACAGATCGTCGCCGCGCATTCCGGACCCCAGATAATGCATGCGGTTCTGGAGGTTAATCGCCCGGTACAGGGCCACATATCCGGTCCCGCCGGCGCTCTCGATAATGGAACCGCTCAGGTCGGGATCTTCCAGAAAGCCGTCGGTTTCCGCATTCCCGGTGCGAGGATAGACATTCAGCACGTTCTTCCGGTTGAACAGGTTCTGGATGTAAACATAGAAATTCATATCCACGGGACCCACCGCCACGGTCTTATCCACCCGCAGGTTCGTGGTAAAAAACCAGGGGGTTTCGGATGATCCGATTGGTTCCAGCGGGCGCCGGTTCCGCGCATCGGTATCCGACAGGATGGCGCCCTGCCAGGAATCATTCTGTCCGATTCCGCCGGTACTTAAAGTAAACGGATGTCCACTCTTGAAATCGAATAACAGGTTGATTCCCAATCTGGAAAGAATCGGGCCGCCGTCGTCGACTCCCCACCGATAATCAAGGTTCACGGATCCTTTATGGGTCGGCGAAAAATAGAGCGGGGTGATGACCGTAATCTGGTTGGTTGCCTGATCCAGGGAGGCGCTGGCCTGATTCACATACGATCCGGTGCCTTTGGCTTCTGAGAATGTGTAGTTGACAAACCCCCGGATCCGGTTGGTCCGCCGCAGGGTCAGCCGGAATTCCAGGCCCCGGGTGGTGGCGAAATCGCCGTTGATATAGCGGTCATACGCCTGGGCATCCGAGCCTACTGCCGGGAAGACCCGCCGGACCTGAATCTGATCCTGAATATCTTTATAAAACAGCGTCGCATCAAAGGAGGCATAATTTGAGAACTGCTGGGAGAACCCGATCTCATACTGGGTGGTGCTCTCAGGTTTGAAGCCGTAACCCACCGGATTGGTGTAGAAGAAGCCCCCGCTGAAGATCTGCGCACTGATGGAGGAGCCGGCATAGGAGAGATTCATGCGCGGCATCTGGACGAAGCGACCATACTGCAGGTGAAACACCGTCCGGTCGGTTACCGGAAATCCGAATCCCAGTCGCGGCGAGAAGTGCTGCCGGACCGGAACGTCCTCCCACTCCTCCGGCTTAATAGTCACTTCATTGGGATCAAAGCCCGGATCATTCAGATTTTTGGGCTGCCGGGCATCGAGATCGAATCGGTCATACCGTACGCCGACATTGAACACCAGCTGCTCGATTTCATATTTATCATTGATATATGCCGCAGTCACGGTCGGCTTTCTCGGACGATCGATCCCGGAATCCGTCTCGTTGCCGAACACATCATAGCCGTAATTATCCGGGCTGGCCGCCGTCCGCATCAATCTGGCAAATTCCCCGTCACCGGACGTGTCGTCCAACAGTGACGGATCCTGATACAGTCGTGTCAGGATGGACCCGGTGGTAATACCGCCCAGGCTGCTGTAGTTCCGCAGCAAATACTGTCTGAAATCGCCGCCGAACCGCAGATCGTGATCCCCGATCTGAGACGCGGCTTTGAAGCTTCCGCCGATATACTGACGGTCGTACTTGCTGAATGAGGTTTGCAGCTCGCCGGGACGATTAAAGGGAAAGGAATAGATATCGTAATCATACGGGTCATGGGTCTGGCTGACGTAATCATACCCATGCCGCTTGTTTTCCAGGCTGTCGGCATACAACCAGAAGTTGTCACCGAGAACCGGGTCATAGGCTTTCGATCGTTCGCCATTATAGGAAACGCTGAATTCGTAAAAGGTGCTGGGCGAGAGAAAATGGGTTAATTTTGCGGTGAATAATGAGTTCTGATACTCCCGCACCGGATTCCGGTCCGTATTGAGCACGTTGAAGACGGCCAGATTATTATACCGTCTCTTCCAGTAGGTGTGGGTGCCGGAAAGCCGGAGTTTAAACGGCTGCAAGTCAAAGGAGACTACCCCGTTGAGATTATATTGATTCCTGCCGGCATTGGGGGTATTCCCACCTTTCCAGTTCAGGGCATCCAGGGTATCGCCTCTGGTCCCACCGCGCAGGCCGCTGTCCACCAGATACATGGTGTCGCCAGTGGCCAGGGCGGTCTCGCCACTGACAAAGTTAAACGGTTCGTAGTAGCGGCGATACACGTCGGCCAGCCGTTCATTCTCCCCGGCCAGGAAGAAGGTTATATTGTTCCCCAGGCCCGGGACAGGCCCGCCGGCGGTGGCAACGATATCCTGGTATCCGTAGGAATACGTGCCCAGTGTTTGCTCGTACAAGGGGGTAAACTGATCCGTTTCCCCGCGCAGGGTAAAGTTATAATTGGACTGTCCTTCCCGCAGCACCATGGACACGATCCCGGCATTGGCTTCCCCGTATTCTGCGGTGTAGCCGCCCGCCTGGATCTGCATCTCTTCCAGCGCTTCCGGAATCACTTCGGAGGTGCGCTCACCGGTCACGAAACTGCGGACAGTGGCGCCTTCCACGTAGTATCCCACTTCGTCCTCCCGGCTGCCCCGGATATGGATATTGCCGTCCTGCTCAACAATCCCTGGCTGCAGCAGGGCCACGTTCTGCACGCCCCGCACCGGCATGGAATTCACTTCCTCCGCATCGATGATGCGCCGGGCATTGGTAGCGGTCCGCTGAATCAGCGGCCGTTCAGCCACCACCGTCACTTCTTCTCCGGCAATACCGGTGGCCTGCAGTTCGAAGTTCTGCCGGGTGGTCAGCTCTGCATTGATCCGGAGATTCTGTATGGTAACCGTGGCATAGCCGATGAAACTCGCCCGGACATTATAGACACCTGGCGAAATATTCAGGATGGTATATTGACCTTCATCGTTGGCCGCCGCACCCATTGAAGTATTGACCAATATTATATTGGCTCCCGGGAGCGGCTCGCCGGTCTCCGCATCCGTCACAGTCCCCGCCAGCTTCCCGTTCTGTGCGAACATCATCCCCGGAATCAGAAATAGCAAGACAAGTACCAGGGATTTATATAATTTTTCTGCACTCATGTGCTCCCTCCAATTCATTTGCAAAAATTATTCGTCGTCAACCATGACTTCTATGAAAAATTCCGTCCCGTCCTGGAAAAGAAAAGCGGTGTACCGCTTGTTCGCCTCCAGGGTGATGTCTTCCGAAATTTCAACAGCCTGAGATGTGACATAGAGGATCTTTGCCCCAACATCTTCGTATTTTTCGTAACCGGTAGTGCTGGTGAATCCCAGAGCATCCTCTCCGGTGGCAAGACCCGTCGTATCATTGTTGGCAATAATGCTGACGGCGGCGGTGACACCGGCCGAAGCCGCATTGATGACCCGCAACAGCGCAAACTCCGCCTCTTCCTCCGCGTCCACCGGACCTGAGGAGAGATAGTTATCGGTATAGGATGTGATCTGTCTCCCGGAGGAGGTCGGGCTGTGCAGCAGAATAGTTGCTTTTCGATCGGACTGAAAACTCATGGCCAGGGAATCTGAGACCGTATCACCTGAGACCGTATTTGTCGTAACTTCCAACGTACTGCTCGAACTGGAACTCGTCTCTACCAGATCCGCGAATCCGTCAGCACCTGGGTTTCCCTCAAAATCCACCGTATCTTTCACTGTTAGTGTGTAAAAGGTGGTATCCCGTGTGGTGGTCAGTCGATACGTATTCTCATCACTCTGGGCCTGTATATGAACCGTATGCTGGCCGACCTCCCAGCCCTCCAGATAGCCGCTTGCCCCTATGAACGGGACAGCATCCACGGAAATTTCTCCTTCATCCACTATGATATCAATTACCGAGACCAGTGCAGAATCCTCGCGGAGATACTGTTCAATGACCCGTATTCCAGAAGTCACATAACTCGTTGTATCAATGGTTGAATCCGGCGGATCTACCGTGGTATCGATATCCGATATTTGCAATACAGTGGTGTCAGCTGGCGCAGATTGTAAAGTATCCGGTTCCAATGCATATTCGGTTTCCAGCACAGACAACGCGTTCACAAATCGAACCTGGTTGTCTTTGAGATGCTCTGGCAGC
>CAYPST010000136.1:0-9751 GCA_964413425.1 uncultured bacterium | reverse complement strand
AAAATTCGCGGTTCCGTGATATCCCTGAACTTCCGCCCACGAAGCCATGGATAAATACCAGTGCCCCGCATCAAACTCATGTTTCACCTGTTGGTTCAGCAGTGATTCTATTTTTTCCGATAGCATGCTTTTATCCTCCGTCGGTTAAGATGTTTGCCAATTTTCAACTGGAGAGTTTAGGAATTTTCCGGGAAAATTGGTAGCTGGATTTCAGGCGTATCCGGAAGATCGCCCCCCACCTCACTCCCTGATAGCACACAGATTGGCACAGAAAAAAACGGATGAACACAGATAAAAATCGTGAAACGGCAGAAGTGAAATCTGTTCTCCGGTTTCCTGTCTCACCCCATACCGTATATCCTGTTCAGATGTCCGGGAGGCGCCTCAGTTTCATTCGTGCAAATTCGTGTGCCAAAGGCATCCCTTGCGGGATAATCCATGGTTTAATCCGGGTGGGCTGGATTGGGGTTTTGGTACTTTTGAATTTTGAGTTTTTGAACTCTTGCCATTTTCCTGATAATAAACCAAGTTATTATACACACACCGATTAAAGAGGAGGGAGCTATGTCGCTGCCATTTATATCCCGTCGATCCTTTTTGAGTAATATTTTGAAAACCGGGACAGCAGTTGCTGTATTACCTGCATTGTCATTTAGCAAAAAAGAAGCAGAGTTGGACAGGAATGCCGAACCTGCTTCCCGACCTGGCTTTCCAGCCGATACCCCCGATCCGGATGAGTTGATCTGGGCCTGCCTGCTGCACATCAGTTACAACATGTGGGAAGGGTATATCGCTCCCGAACGCGAGCGCAGGGGCTACCGGCCGTTTCTGCGGCTGGAGCAGGATCTCTGGGATGATGTACTGCAGAAAATGGCGGCCGAGGGCATGAATATGGCCGTCCTGGATCTGGGTGACGGGATTCAATACGAGAGCCATCCGGAGATTCCGGTGAAAGGCGCCTGGTCCAGGGACAAACTGCGTGCGGAGCTGGATAAAATGCGGCAGATGGGGATCGAACCCATCCCCAAGCTGAACTTCTCCGCCACCCACGACGCCTGGCTGGGACCATACGCCCGGATGCTCTCCACAGATCGATATTACCAGGTCTGCCGGGATCTCATTGCGGAAGTCATCGAGCTGTTCGATCAGCCCCGGTACTTTCACCTTGGAATGGACGAAGAAACCGCCCGGCACCAGCGGCTGCATAAATACGTGGTGATTCGCCAGCAGGATCTCTGGTGGCACGATTTCCTTCTCCTGGTGGATGCGGTGGAAGCCGGCGGCGTCCGGCCCTGGATCTGGTCGGATTATCTCTGGAATCATCCGGAAGAGTTCTTCGAGAATATGCCGGAATCCGTCATGCAGAGCAACTGGTATTACGGCGAAGAATTCAGCACTGAAGTAGAGTACGTGCAGGCCTATCACCAGCTGGAGGACCACGGGTATGATCAAATCCCCACCGGGAGCAACCACTCGAACCCCACAAACTTCGGCCGGACCGTGGAGTACTGCAGCCGGGTTATCTCTCCGGAACGGCTTCACGGCTTCCTCCAGACTATCTGGAGGGCGCCGACCAACGAATATCGGACCGAATACATGGAGGGCATCGAGCAGGCCGGAGCCGCCCGGCGGGCGTTTGAGGAATAGACCCATCCACAACCCCTTATAATAGCACGCGGATAAACACGGGAAAAAAGGATTTTCACAGATAAAGAATAAAAGAAGAATTCAAGAAGACAAGATGCAATAGCCAATACTCAAAACCCAATATTCAAAATATCCGCTGGAATAACGCATTTTTGGCGCAGGGTGGATGGCGCAAAATTGGAGAACGGACAACGCAGACCGGACAAGACCCCCCGCCACCCACTTGGTTGCAGAGATGAGACTCGTTTTTATTGATAAATCGAGTGATCAGCCACAGATTGGCACAGATAATCATCGATTTTAAGCCATACCAGAAAGGGATGGGTTTTCATCTCTTATCCTGTACATCCAGTCAATCCTGTCCAAAATTGAAGACAGGATAAACAGGATTGACAGGATATGTCCCCGCGCCCCGCCATATGGCTTGGAGAGTATTGCCCCCGGCGCTATACTCTACGTATTCTGCGATAAGCAGTTGGGCCTTCTTTTTAACACCGTTTTCCGTTGTCCGTACTCCGTTCTCCGTGTTCCCTTCTTTGACAATTGACGATTGACAACTGACAATAAACTGCCACTATCTGATACCGATTCAGGCTTAGATTGCTCCACGCTGTCAGCTCACTCTATCGATTCCCAACACATACTTCTGCCTTTTCACGTTTCACTTTTGCTTTTTCATTTGCGTTAATCTGTGGTCTGTCCGGGACGAGGGCTTTGTTCTGTAAAAGTCGATGAATTTTAAGATTCTGGAGATCAATGTCGAACTCTTGCTCGACTTTGTCCTCCCCGGAAAATACTGTCAACAGGCCCGCCCGAGCAATAGCTCGACCCGATCCCGAGCTATAGCTCGATATCACGGTTTTTCTCAAGAACAAGCCAGAGATTAAGATATGGTATATCTCAAGTATTAATAATAACATAGAGTAATTACGAAGTTCAGCAAATTCCCTGGTACGATAATTGAAGTAATATAGAACAGGGAGCACAAGGTCCCTGAAATTCTTCACAACAAGATGAAAGGAGAATATCATGAGAGAGTTAACAATAGACGAGATGGCGGAGATCAGGGGTGGGGATTTAGAAGGTTTCTTGTGTGATGTAGCCTTTACTGGGTTTGGAATTTCACAATCCGCATGGTTATATCTCATTGGCGCCGGGTTCTGGCCAATGACAGCCGTATTGGGCGGAATTGCACTCACTGGAGCAGTTGTATGTAATTTCTTGAACAGCTGACTACATCCAAAGGACGGGGGGTTCAAATTGAACCCCCCTTTGCTAGTTTTACCTGATTATTGAGCTCACGAAAGGGAACTATGGACATTGAAAAAATTGAAAGAGTTGGAGTAGCTCTTGGCGTCGTCATTGTTTGTTCAATCACTGTACTGAGTTTTTTGTATTTTATTCGAGAAGAGCCTTCTGCGATTCCACTTGCCTTCATTCCGATTGGGGGAGCAGCAATCTATATTCTTTTATCAAGACGGGAGGATAAGCCTATAAAGATTATACCCAGATCATCCCTGGAATTCGTCCTCACAAATCTGGGGTTTTTGATATTATATCTGGCCGTGCTGTTTGCGATCACGGGGTATCTCTTTATAAAGGTGGCTTTCCTGGTTCTCTATTTGCTGATCATCGCATTCACGACTTGGGGATTTATTGCGAAGAAGATCCACAATTGATGTATATACCAGGAGACAATTTAGTTCCCTGGTGTGCAGCCGGCGGGGAGATTGTCTGGCAGGAAGATGAAGACGCCGGAGAAATGTACCTCATCGACGAAGTGCGGGAGTACGTCTCACCAACCCGGTTTTCTCTGGCGATTCTTAGAAAAAACCACACCTCGTTTCAAATACCGGATCTCGCCGGGGATCCATTTTAAAATGACTCGCCATCCGGGAGAGTCTGATGCAGAGAAAACAACCGCTTAGGCACAGATAGAAATAGGTCTCCACAGATATCTACGGCAAAGCGCATAGCGCAGAGTGCATGGCGTAATAACGGGAGAACGGACAACGGAGACCGGAGAACGGCCCCCCTCCACCCACCGAATGGCACACGGATTCACACAGAAACACACGGATTGACACAGATAAACAAATGACGAGCCACAGATTTACCTCAAAGAGCTGACCCTGGCACGCAAAGCACCACAGATTGTAATCTTTACAATACAGGTCTTGTTGTAATTTGTTATCCTGTATATCCCGTCAATCCTGTCAAAAACAGGAGACAGGATATACAGGATTGACAGGATATTACCACCGCTCCCCGCCACATAGCTTGCAGAGAACTGCCCCATTGAATACCGGCTTCATCAAGGCGCAATATTTCCCATTTATCGCAGGATTCGATCGATCGTCCTGTATCCAGCATTTTCTGTTGTCCGTGTTCCGTGATCCGTATTCCCTCTTTTCACGATTGACAATTCAGGTGGAGCGGAGAATGCTCCGGGACTCCGGAGTCAGGATGTCCGGAAGCATCTGATTTGCTCCCTGGGGATATCGAAATACAGTGCCCAGAAGTTCGCCGTCTTCGGATCGAGAGTCCGGGAAGTCCGGATAGCATGGATCATTTCCCGGCGGGAATACCGCTTCAGCACCCAGCGGATATGTTCAGGCCGCCCCATCGTCAGGAGTCTGGTGATGACGAACCGTGCATGTTTCCGGGGATCCAGCTGCGTCAGGTCCACATCCCAGAAAAGCGTCTCCGCCTGGGGAGGAAGTTCCCGCAATGCATCAGTATCATGTGATGAAGGTGCCATATTGATAAAATAATATACAAAAATTCCGTACTCTGTACATCGGATTTGTCCGGCATATGCTCCTGATGGTGTTTGCTGCCAAAACGCTGGTGATCCTGCTGGCCGTATTTCTTCGGATCACAGATGGAGATGGTTCCACCACCAGATTCATGATCCTGCTGGCCGCTACACCACTGGTACTCTTCACCTATCTGTTCAATAATATCTTTGGTCACCAGAAAGAATTATGGCATACATTGGCAATAAGTGAAGGAGTGCTCCGGACCGGTTTCAAACGATATATTTTACTTCTGCATGTCCCTCTTATAACGGATGCGATCTACACATTCACGTTACTGACCATAACAAACATCACTGAGATGTCTCTCATCACATTTTATGTGGTGACCGCCGCTGCTCTAATCCCCATCGGATTTCTGGCAGGCCTGCATCATCCTGTACAAATCCCCGGCTCTTCCGCTGTGACCACCGTTTTCACCAGAACGACCGGTTCATTTACCTTGTATCTGAGTCTCCCGTTAACACTCCTGTACTGTATACTAATTTTGTATAACCCGCCGGTATTTTATCTAATAGCTCCCATCACCACGCTCACTCTCTGGATGTTGCTGTTGTACATCCGCAAACGTCTGGTTCACGATCGCAATGCAGTTCGCGTCAAGGACCGGCTATACGGGGTGCTTTCCAAAGAGTAAACAGCGCCCCGAGCCAGTCCTTGTTTCCGGTGATTTGTGGGCAGGATTGGCAGGATCCCTTCACGACTCCTGGGGTGTGGCTCCGCTCCCGTGTGTGAACGATGCGAACAGCCCGGGGCCGTACGGGATTTGCGGCTTCCCGGGGAGTTCCGTAATCGAACTGCTGGCTCCTTGATAGAGATCCCTCACCCCTGAGAACCGGGGTGCGGGATGATATGGGGGACTCTTTTCTCATTCCTCTCTTTTCATTTCTTTTATCTGTGGACATCTGCGTAAATCTGTGGCTTAATTTGTGGTAGGGAATGTGCTCTAAAATATACTAAATGACTGAATGTTGCTGATTGAACGCTTCTTCAATGAATCATTAATACACTTCGTCATGAGTTCCGATATCGATGAATACGGCTTTGTCCTCTCCGGTGAAATAGAATATAACCCGGACATCATACGTGACGCTAAAACTCCATAACTCCTGTAATTCACCGGAGAGCTTATGGGTGCGTAACCGGGGATCAAATGGATTCTCCACAAACCACTCAACCCGGGTCCAGAACCGATCTTTGACTTCAGGGTTTTTCAGAATGTGTTTTCGATAGGCGCGTTGAAAAGTGGAACTGAAGGCAACTTTCATTCGGGGACCTGGGATTTCAAATCATCAATATCTGACGAAAACGACAGATCGTCTTCCTCGTGCTGACTCTCCTCAAAGTGCCGGTGTATCTCATGCCGGCGTTCTTCGATCAGGTATTTATCCAGCAACCCCTTTAATTCTAATTTCTCCTCCGGATCCAGTTGTTTGACTGCTTCCACGAGGTCTGCGAATGCTTTCTTCATTTACACCTCCTGTCTTTTCGGGAGAATATACAATGAAATGTGATGCAATAAAATGATAAGCATGAGACAATGGATGAACAGCAATGCTGGAAAAGCCATCGAGGAAACTGGGCGGGACTTTTGTCCTCTGGGCCTTGCGGGCAAAGTGCCTCGTGCTGGGCGCATGGCGATAAATAAGAAGACCCATTCTCTCAGCGCTCCCACTCTTTAACACCTTTCTATTCTTGTATCAGTGAATATCCATTTTTTTGTGTGTATCTGTCCCACAGGGATCCCTGGGATGTGCCATTCAGGGATATAATTGCCCGATTCTTCGTCGCAGTTCATCCTGAGAAATAGTCCTTCCCTGTTCAGAATCCTGTAGTCCTTTCTCGATCATATGATGGAATGCTAATTCGCGCAGAATTTCCTCATAGGATCTGTCATCAGGCTGGTCACGGATAATTTGATGCATACGGTCCTTAATGTCACTCATAGTACTATCTCTCCGTTATACCTGGAGTGTTTTAAACACACTCTTATTCTTCGCAAAATACACGTAGTGGATATTAGAGTGAATTGACGCCCCTTGCAAGATATAATTCCGAATGTTCCCGGATTCCCCGGAGAAAAGTCTGAATCAGGAGCGGTTCACAGCCACTTCTTGGCACTCACAGATTTTACTCCCTGCAAAGGAGGTATTGTTTTTATTTTCTTATCCTGTCTATCCTGTCAAAAATCAAAGACAGGGTACATCCCAGGGGGATCCCCACGGGACAGGATTGACAGGATATTTCCCACACCCCGCCAAACGGATTGGAGAGTCCTGCCCTGGATTCATAAGCACGCTATACCTTAACGTTTACTACAAGAATCAATCGATCATTTCCCTTACAGCAGGTTCTGTTGTCTTCTTTCCGTTCTCCGTGTTCCGTTCTCCGTTTTCCCCCCTTTGACAATTGACCACTACTTAATGAGTGACAATTCAGCACCATAATATCCGGGGGGCCTGGGACGGGGGACTCTTTTCTCGTCTTTTATCTGTGTCAATCTGTGGCCTATTTCTTGCAGGCATACTGGAGATCACACCTCCTGTGCAGCCATCTCCTGATAAGCAAATTCCTGTAAATTGGCGTTCGCCCTGGCATGTTCAATCGTCATGCTCACCAGATCCCCCTCTTTATCAATATCGATATAAATATTCTCACTGACCTCTTTAATATCCTCTACAGGGAGATCCGTGAATTCAATATAAGCAGTGTCCGTATCCGGGAAATATTTTACTATCATAAGTTTTCTCCTTACATACTTGATTAAAATATACACTACACAAAATGTCAAAGGAACTCCCGAGATAGTCTTCAAGTACAAACTTATACCATCTGGAACCTAAACGGTCATTTCCTGCCTATGTCCATATCCGCCGAACAGGTGAATACGTTTCGATCACTCTTCCGGGGAAGAGAGGACGTGTATGCCGTCCGGAGAAAGCAGGGGTATATGCCGGCCTATGATGTCGACTGGGAGGCATACCGAACACATACCTCCCGGGGCGGCACCTTTGCTGACTTCACAGAAAAATCTCTCTTGCCGCTCACCAAAAATGTTGTAGCCAGACATCTGCATGGCCACATTGCGGTGGGAATTTATCCGTTGTTACAGAATAATGCCTCCTATTTCATCGCAGTGGATTTCGACAAACACAACTGGGTGGAAGAGAGCCGGAATTTTCTCGACGTATGTGAACAGTACGACATTCCGGCCTATCTGGAACGTTCGAAGTCCGGACAGGGAGCCCACGTGTGGATATTCTTTGATGAACAGTACCCCGCGGTGAAAAGCAGGAGGATCATCTTCCGGCTGTTACAAGAAGCAGGAGTGGTATCCGCCTTCGATAAGGAAGGCAGTTTTGATCGTCTCTTTCCCAACCAGGATTATCACAGCGGTAAGGGATTCGGCAATCTCATCGCCCTCCCGTTGCATAAACATTATCTCGAGGAGGGGAACGCCTGTTTCATCAACCCGGAAACCAGGGAGCCCTATCCGGATCAATGGGCATATCTCAGGGATATCCGGAAACTCTCCACTTCTCATCTTACTAATCTATATTCCTCGGTATCCGGACCGGTATCCAATGGGAAGAAAGAAATTCCATTTCGCTCCCCACCTGCTCATTCCTCTGACGAATTGCAGATCGTCTTAAACAACTACGTTCAATTACAAAAGCAGGAGATCGACGCAAAGTTAGCGGACTTTCTGCGGGACGAGTTACATTTTATCAACTCGGCCTATCTAATGAAATCGAAACTCGGGAAGTCCGTGTACAACACCGAAAAATACATCAAGGTTCTGAAGGAGGACGGTGAGAACGTCTTCATTCCCAGGGGATTCGTTGACCAGTTGACCACCTTCTGTGAAGAGAACGGGATCTCATATCAGATCGTTGACAAGCGCAGGGAACGTTCGCCGGTTCAGTTTCACTCGACCATTCAGTTGTATGAGTACCAGAAGCAGGCGCTCGCTCCTACAGATCGCCGGGATTTCGGAGTGATTGTGGCTCCGCCCGGCTCCGGCAAAACCATCATGGGGCTGGAGCTCATCGCCAGAAAACGCCAGCCCGCTTTAATCATGGTCCACCGGAAGGCGCTGGCCGATCAATGGAAGGAGAGTATCCGGTCCTTTTTGAATATTCCGGGAAAGGATATCGGCGAATTTTCAGGGACCAAAAAAGCCCAGGGTGATACGATAACAGTCGGGATGATCCAGAGTCTGCACCGGAATCCGAAAGCGGAAGAACTCACCGGGGCGTTCGGTATCATTATCGTCGATGAATGTCATCATATTCCCGCGAAAACATTCCGTGAGACCATAACCAGATTCAATCCCTGCTATTTATATGGCTTTACCGCCACCCCCATGCGAAAACACAACGATGAAAAACTCATCTATATGTTCATCGGGGATATTCTCTCGCACACCAGGCCAGAGCAGATCAAAGAGGGATCTTCGTTCATAGATATCAGGATACGGGAGACTGCACTCTCCATTCCGTTTACCTATACCATAGATGATTACGAAGTCCTCTCCCGGACGCTCATCTATGATACCCGGCGGAATGAGATGATTGTGCAAGACATCGGTGAAATGATCCAACAGGGGAAGTCCCCGTTAGTCCTGACAGAACGGAAAGCCCATATTGATGTCCTGAATCTGTACCTGAGAAAGCAGTGGGAGACCATCGCAATCAGCGGTGATGATTCCAGACGCAGCCGGCACTCCAAGATGGAGCAGATCAGAAGCGGAAATTTCCAGGTGGTGATTTCCACGGGACAGTTCTTCGGGGAAGGCATGGATATCGGTGGATTCGATGCATTATTTTTAGTCTATCCCTTTGCCTTCAAGGGGAAACTTATTCAGTACATAGGGCGCGTGCTTCACTCCAATAAACACCCCGTTATCTATGACTACCGGGATAAAAAAGTCGACTATTTTGAAAAACTGTTCCGGCAGCGAAACCGGCATTACAAGCAACTCAGGAAAATGAATCAGTTACGGCTGGATTTGTTTTGATCTCCGAGGTGGAAGATGCCGTTACCTTTGATTTCAAGTTACCTTGGACAGTAGAATAATTTCACCAGGCTGCGACACGCAGAGCGCCTGGCGAATGCCCCGGGCGAGCCGGAGCTCGATTTCTCACTTCCCTGGAAGCCCTGTAAACAGATGTAGTCGAGCCATAGTTCGATTCAGCCCGAGCTATAGCTCGATATTGGTGTTCTCATCAGCTTAAGTTTGACACCGGCAATGCCAAAAACACCCGCTATTAAAGGGTTTTCGC
>CAYPST010000135.1:0-9780 GCA_964413425.1 uncultured bacterium | reverse complement strand
TTTGATATAGTACTATAAACCTAAGAAACTAAACTTAAATGATAGTAAGTATACTTTTTAGAGTGCACTCATACTATGAATAGACATCGAATCTTCTTTTCTCAATGAATGGACGAATATATCCCATGGACAACACGGCAACCGGAATCAAATCGATGACAGGCACCGTACCTTGTGATCTTTCCGAAATGATCCAGCCGCTGCGGGCACAAATTCCAAGGAATGTGGTGGGGCTGGAGCGTCACAAGGTGATTGGTGAAATTATCGAGTCACAACCGGAAAATCTGCGTATACAGCTTCGTGAGTTATTGGAATATTACCTGGATTGTATGAATAATAACGAAGCGTCAGATATTGATCTCGGTGGCAATGGGTGTGTCGGAAAGGTCTGGTATCGTATCCACGGGGCCAAACGTCCCTGGGACGAAAGCCCCAAGTATTCCCTGCTCGAGACCGATTTTCTCTGCCACAATATTCTCATGCCGCAGCAACGGGAATATCTCCTGCAACACCGCAATCTCGATTTTTCCTATTCGCTGGAATCCGAGAATCAGCTGCCTCAGCGATTCCGTGCCGATATGTATTTCGAGATGGAGCATCTTGCCCTCAATATGCGCAAGATCGAAAACGAAATTCGGCCCTTCTCCGGTTTGGACCTCCATCCCGAAGTTGCAAAAGCACTCAGTCTGAAATACCTCAAGTACGGATTAACCCTGGTGACCGGTATCACCGGATCCGGAAAATCCTCTACCCTGGACACGATTATCGATGCAAACAACCAGTCCGTCGACTCGCATATCGTGATTATCGCATCTCCGGTAGAGCTGGTTCATCGCCCCAAAAAATCAATTGTCCGCCACCGGGAGGTCGGCCGGGATGTGGTCTCATTTAAAGCCGGCACCATCGAAGCGCTCCGTCAGGACCCGGATATTATTGTGATCGGAGAGCTGCGTGATCCGGAAACGATTATGACCGCCCTGGAAGTCACCGACTCCGGCCATAAAACGTTCAGTACGCTTCATACCGCTTCAGCAGTGGAGAGTCTGGACCGTATCATCGGCGAAGTTCCCCCCGTTGAACAGGAACGAGTCCGCAATCGGCTGGCAGATGTGCTCACCTGCGTTGTCAGCCAGAAACTGGTGCCCAGTCTGGATGGCAAACGGGTGCTGGCAAAAGAGGTCTTGCTCTCCACACCTGCTGTCAAAGCCGCCATTCGTAACAATAACACCGGCGAAATCTATCAGATGATTCATGAAGGCAGCTCCCAGGGAATGCAGACCCTGGAACAAGACCTTGCCCGGTTATACAAACAGGAAAAGATCGCCCTGGAAGAAGCGGTGGGCAGTGCCAATAACAAAAAACGGCTGAAGGACTTGCTCGGACAAACGATATAATAATGATAAAACCAACTGAAGATCTCCCATATTGAATGAAATGGGAAATCGAGGCACTGAGTAATTTATGCCAAACGTGAAAAAAGCAGTAGGAATCTCGGTTGTGGGGTCGGTCCTCCGGATTGCCCAACTCCAGGTGAGAGGAAACACACTCCACCTCCGTCATATACAGGAAATGCACCTGGTTCACGAAGGCAATCGGTCTTCGAAGAAATCATCCGGATCTCCGGCTGATTTCACTGAGACAGAGGAACAGCCCATTGATATTTTCGGCATCGAAAAGGAAGAACCGGACAAGCAGAAGGCAGCGAAAGAGGAGGGCCCCTCAGAGCCGGAGGATGATCTCTTTGATATCGCAGACGCGGAACCGGAGGATTTCGAAACGCCGGAAACGAATGAGAATCTCCTCAGCAACGTTTTTACCGGCCTCAGTACCAGGAAAATTGATTGTGCTCTGAATATACCCATCGGAGACACCATTTTCCACGTGATCTCGGATCAGGATTATTCCTCGGTGAAACGGAAAGAAATTGCGAACGCCGTGCAAGATAAGCTGTACACGTTTTATGGTGAATTCTATCCCAGAGTGATCTCATCGTATGAGGTTCAGGAAAACGGGTCCCTGTTAATAAGCTCTATTGAGGGCGCCCCCTCCTTTCTACAAGTACTCGATGGGGCTGAAGATCTCTATACAGGCAAACTCTTCATCAGAGAAATCCTGCCGGAAGAGATTGCGCTTCTTGGGGTAATCCGCGCAAATCATCATCTCCCGGAAGGGGAGATTAGCGCGGTGATCTATGTAGGAGATAAGAGCAGCCGGATCATCTTCCTGGAGGGGCACTCCATTCGAACCATTCTTCCGCTGGTCAATGAAGGAAGAAAATCTTCGAATGTCCTCAATACGTTATTCAGTAAAATCTTGCTGGAGCTCGACCAGAAGAATATTCCAAAACTGGACCGCATCTTTCTGGCGAATCAGAAAGACATCAACGGGCACACCTTCTTTGTCAATCAGTTTCCCGATATTGAGATCACAAGCCTGGAATTCGCTCCGGAGCAATTGGATATTGATGAGAGTATCCAGGGGAACATAGACCGATTTGCCAACTCAATCGCTGTTGCATGGAATATCACAGGCAGGGATTCCGGCTGTTTTCCGAAACTCTCCTTATTGCCGGATTATGTGCGTGAACGGCAGAAAGTCCTGAAACTGGAATGGTATGGGATTATACTGCTGGTGTTGGTCGCCCTTACCCCAATCCTATTTAACTCACAGTATCAAAAACGGGTGAACACCATTGAAGACCTTCGACACAGCCTTGTCCTGACCACAGACCAAATTGAACAGCTCCAGCCAGTGAAAACAGTCGTAGACAGCATGATGGCCGAATACTCGATTATCGAAGCTGGATTGAACCGACTGGATTCTCTGAGCGCCGGCAGTATGAAGTGGAGCCGAACTCTGGAATTGATTAGTGAGGGATTTGCCCAAATTACCAGCAGCTGGTTAGTGACCCTCAATTCGAACGACGACGCCATCATTTTACAGGGCTTCAGTTTATACCGGAATCGAATCCCCCGGCTGGCCAGCATCTTTGCCGATGCGGAGATTCTGGAGATCCTGGAACAAGAAATGCGTGACATCACCCTGTATAATTTTCGTATCAGGATCAACCAGGTGGCTGAAGATCCGCATTTCTTCGATCCGCAGGTGAAGGTTCAGCAAGTCGCCGCCGGGACCACACGCATAGAACAGACAGGGGAATAGCGCTACAATGCCGGGAGCCAGTCAAGAACATGGGTGGTAAGTAAAGGGAACTATTGTGTCTTACAGTGCGCGAAATACTATTATTCTGCTGGTAGCACTCTTCATTCTGGGAGGGGGAGCATGGGGATTCCTTCACTTCCGAATGGACCCGAAAATAGAGCAGCTCCAATCGACCCTGCAGGAAAAACGCGACCGGCTCTCAGCCGTCCAGGAGGCAGTGCAGCAGTTTGAGCCAGTTCGCAATGGACTGAACGAAAGCAGGCAGCGTTTGCAGAACTATCCGAAAGAATTGTTCCCCAGTGATGATCACAGCTTGATCTATGGCTTTCTGAATAACGCTAATCAGGGACCTGCCTATATCCGGACCAATATTGTATCCCGGGAAAAACAGGTGTTCGCTTCTCATGGCATCCTCGCAACGGAGTATGAAGGCAGCGGCCATTTTCGTAATCTGTATCGGTTCATTGCCGCTGTCGAAAACAGCCGGCCGATCAATAAAATTACGCAACTGGAAATCACGGCCGTCAACGAAGTTGAACAGCTCGGAGCAGTCAATATCAGCATGCGGCTGGAGAGTTACTTCAGCATGGATACGCTGCACATAGATTCCCGGCATGTGATGGAAATCGTTGGAAATAACGTGAACCTCCGGGTCTTTCCCACTACGCAAAGTGAGGTGATACATCAGCTTCGGCAGGGAGAACACGTCCGCTTCTTACGGGAAAACCTGAATTGGGTCAAAGTGAACAGCGGGTATGGTACCGGATGGATATCCAATGTGTACGTCAAACCGATTGAATTTTCGTCTATGTTAGCCGTGAATCGTCCTCAGCTCCCGGTGTATGCCAGGTTATTCTACCCCTTAATTCATAATATTCCCCCGAATACGGAAGGATTGATTAATGCGGAACAAAGTCGATTGATCGGCCTTACAGCAGAGAAAATCTTCCTGATGGACCAGGCCGGTGCACTGCAGGAATTGCAGGTCGGCGATGAAGTCTACCTCGGCTCACTGTCTTCGATCAATCAGCAAACGCAATCTGCCGTGTTTGTGCTGAACAAGGGCGGAATTATAGAAGAGTATGCTCTGCAGCTCCAACACACGCCTGAGAACGGCGACTAAATTCTATTGTGAGGAATTGTTATGCACAAACAACCGATTATGTTGCTTCTGAGTATCTGTCTTGCGTTTTACCTGCCTCCGGGGCAGGAGATACTGGCGCAGCAGGATCAACTGCCGGTCCGGGAGTATACTGATCCCAACGAATTAGTTTCCCTCAGTCCGGAAACAAGTTTCAATACCGCTATCGACATTCTCAGCAATTTCTCCAAGCAGTATGCTAATAAAATTATCGTGAACCGGGCTGAAGTGAGCGATGCCATTGGCATCAACATTCCCACCATGCATTGGCGACAGGCGTTGAATTATATTGTGAACGCACACGACCTGGTGGCCCGTTCTTATCCGGACTACATTGAAATCACTGCCCCCCCGCAGGAGGCCGCATCTAAAGGTGGAAGCCAGGGCATTACCATAGAGACCCGTGAGATTGAAATCTCAGCTACTTTTTTCGAGGGGAATCGACGCGTACTTCGGGAAATGGGAATCGACTGGTCCATGGTTAATGAAGGGGTGGTGAGCATCAGTAATATCGCCGCATCCAATATTGAAGAATTATTCGGAATTGAGATTCCATCCCAGGCTGTCGGAGAGAGTGGCTGGGAGGTATCCGCACTGTTTCGCGCCCTGGAAGCGTCCAACCAGGGAAAAATTCTCGCGTCGCCGACTATTAAGGTCATGGAAGGCGTTCAAGGGAGAATTCAAATCGGCCAGGACTTTTCCATCAAAGAGCGGGATTTCGCAGGGAACATTATGGACCGATTTTACAGCACCGGTACCATCTCGGAAGTTACTCCCCGTATCGTTACTGTTAATGATACGCAGTTTATTCATCTGGAAATTGATGCGGAAAAAAGTTCTGCCCAACCAGACCCGGTGAGTACGATTATCAACAAGCAGGAGGCGATGACCGAGGTGCTGCTGCTCAACGGAGAAGAAACGGTTATCGGCGGATTATACTCTACCGAAGAATCGAGCGTTCGGCGAGGCATTCCCATTCTGAAGGACCTGCCCCCGTGGTTCTTTGGCCTGCGATACCTGTTCGGATTTGAGACCACCGACGTCGCTGAGCGGGAGTTGATTATCATGATGAAAGCCACTATTGTCCCCTCAATTCGGGAACGGGTGCAGTCCAGAAGGAGGAACGCCCATGAATTGATGCAGCAGCAGCGCCGAAAATATCCCGAGCTGCAGGAGTTCAAATAAGACCGGTAACCGGTACTGAACATTGAGTAACAAGTATTAAGTATTGGAGTATTGGGTATTGACCCATTGTCAACGATAATACCCTGAAAGAAGAGAATGAGATAAAAAGAGTGTATGATGAAAAAACTAAAAAAATATCTCGCCTGTGTGGTTCTTCTGACATTTTCATCTCAGGTATCCGGCGCAGTGCTGTTACTCCAGAGATCACACCAAACGGTGGTTGCCGTTACCAATTTTATTCATGCCGGCGACAATGCGAATACCGACTACCTGCAGCAGGCAATTCCACAGGCCGTAACCCGGAGACTCAATGCAAACGGCCGGTTACAGGCACTGGTCCCTGATCAGGCGGGAACAGGCTCCCAGGGATTCGAGGCTGGTTTACCCGAACCAAAAATGTTATCACAGATCGGACAATCACTCCAGGCACAGACCGTGCTCACCGGAGAATTTGTCAGTATCGGCAGTATGGTGAAAATCGATATTCGACTGCTCGATGTTGAATCCGGCGAACCCTTGCTCGAACAAAGCCAGTATCTCCTGGAAGGACAGGATCTCTCAACCCTGGCACAGGAACTTGCTGAATCAGTGGAGGTGGCCCTGCTCGGTGAAACGCCGCCTGCAGAATCGCCGGTTGATGAGAGCCGGGCAGCAAACGAGCTGGCAAACCAGTCCTCACAATCGGCCCCGGAACCCGCCCCAGCACCCTCTGTGACTGCTGCCGGCGCATCAATCACTTCTCAATGGTGGTACTGGGTATTGCTCGGTGCCGGAGTCGCCGGCGGTATTTACGGCATTCACAAACTCATCCAGAGTGATGCCAATACGTCCACTGTAACCATTGACTTCCCATTACCGTAATCCAATGAAAGAAAAATCTATGAAGAACCGATTTCTATATAGCGTTAGTATCTCATTATTCAGTCTCCTTATCTTTGCCGGCTGTCAGAACGACCCATTCTCCTCAAATGATGCTTCCGGTCAGATACAGGTCCGTATCGTGGTACCGCATCTGGCGGGAACCCTCGGGAAAATCGAGTCAGCCGGGGCGGTGGACCGAGTGTATATCACAGTTACTGCGCCGGATATGGACACTGTCAGCCAGGATCTTGCGGTCAACAACGGGAGAGCGCAGGGAGAAGTGGAAGTACAAAAAGGCAATGATCGTAAGTTCGCACTCACCGGAGAGAGCCAGGGCATCATCATTTTTGAAGCCGTAAAGGAGCAGGATATCTCTCAGGATAAGGAGGTAATCACTCTGACTATTCCGCTGGCAGACTTTACTGCGGAACCCGACTCCGGGCTGGCGCCGTTAACGGTTCGGTTCCAGGGAAATGCTTCCAGCGAAGGCGCCGGAATCGCCGGCTGGACCTGGGATTTCGGAGACGGCGGTACCAGTACCGAACAGAACCCAACCCACATGTATGAGCAATACGGTATATTTACGGTCAAACTGGAAGTGCAGGACTCCGCCGGCAGCCGGCATACCGAGATCAAGGAACGATTTGTCGCGGCGGCTCAACTGCCGACCGCAAAATTTGCGGCATTTCCCAACAGTGGTGAAGCGCCCCTGGAGGTCAGGTTCAAAGATTATTCGCTGCCTGGTTCGACCGACATAACCTCCTGGGTCTATGATTTCGGTGACGGCAGTTCCAGTACCGGCGAACCGGATCCCGTTCATACCTATCAGAATTCGGGAACTTATACAGTAAACGTGCAGGTGGGTACCAACATTGGCACCGATACCAAAACTGTCACCGATTACATCACGGTGAAAGATCCCGGTGCAGATCCGGTGGTGAACTTCAGTGTGGAACCACGGGAAGTCCTCGTAGATCAACCCGTGTCCTTCACTGATCTGTCAGATCCCGGAAGTGGTGTTATTACAGGAAGAGTATGGCGATTTGGGGACGGGGACTCCAGCACGGTCCAAGACCCGCAGCACACTTATAACACACACGGGGACTATCTCGCCAGCCTCACTGTCTTTACCAGTCTCGGAGGTGCAACGTATCTCTCCACCAACGATACTATCCATGTGACCAAAGCCACCTTCACAAAAGGCGATTCGGTGATGACCTCCCTGCAATACGGCGATAACACACCGGAAGACTGGACGATCGGTGAACGGCAGGATCAAATGTTTCTAGTCCGCTTTACCGCGGAAGGGTACACATCCGACTCCGTCCAAATTGGTGATTGGGTGGATCTGGTGGAAGTCCAGATGTACCTGGCCGGGACGCAAAATTTTACTCTGGTGATCCTGGATGGCTCTTTCAACGTGCTGGGACAAAAGACAGTCACTGCCAGCGATCCCGATGGCGCCTGGCATTCCTTCAATGTGGAAGACCTGAACCTCACCTTATCCGGCGATTTCTATATCGGCCTCAGATATACCGGATCCCGGAACGTCGACGACTTCTGGTGGCCGGCCATCGGGTTTGACACCACGCCGCCTTCCCTGGAGCGATCATATATCTATTATTCCGGGACGGGAGAACCGCAACTTATAGACTTCACCCGATACGGGCCTGGCAACTTACTGTTCAGAGCCATAATCAAAGCGATCAATCAGGAAATTAAAGAAACCTGATATCGTTCCGGCAAAGAGATGCTCCGAGAAGGCAGCGGTTTAAGCTCCATCCTGCATTCCGGTAATGTTCCCTGCGGATAGGCGGATGACGCGCTATTCTTAACTGGCAGCGGTGGCCTGTTTCACCAGCTCCTGCAACTCACCGTTCTGGTACATTTCCATGCAGATATCACTGCCCCCAATCAGTTTCCCGTTGATGAACACCTGAGGGATGGTCGGCCAGTTGCTGTATTCCTCCAGGATGTGCCGGATCTGCGGATCCTCAAGAACGTTCTTCGCTTCAAAGGGCACACCAAGCTGCTGGAAAATCTGCACCACCCGGTTGGAGAATCCACACTGCGGGAAATCCGGCGTCCCCTTCATGTAGACCATAATCGGGTTGCTCTTCACTTCCTCTTTTATGTCCTGCAAAACATCTTCTTTATTCATAAGTTCACTCCATTGTTAATTATATAGTCTGATCTATTGTGTATGTCTTAATTTGTGTCAATTCGTGTGCCAAAGGCATCCCTTGCGGGATAATCCGTAGTTTCTATAGCAGTTTCATTATTGGATTTTTGTTTGCTGTTCCTGTTCCCATTTGTCCGGTGTATAAGTTTTTATAGAAAACGCGTGGATGGGACCGCCAATCTCTTCTCTAAATGGTGCATACACCATCTGATGTTGATCGATCAGGCTCTTCCCTTCGAATTGTTCGCTGACCACAGTCACCCGAAAATGGTCTTTGGTTCCTGTCAAATCTTCCACAACCACTGTGGCGCCTTCAAAGGCATCTTTCAATCGGTTCTTTATTTCCTGCGGTTCCATCATATTTGTCTGCTCCTTTGGTATCTGCTTGAATTGTAAATATAACCAATTTTCGGATCTTTGCAAGCGATAGAACATGAAATAAGAAGGAAGAATGCTGATTGAAGAATGAAGAAGGGAGAGGAGTTGAGCCTTCTCACTTCTTCAATCTTCCTTCTCCATCCACCCTTCGTCTTTCTCACGCCACACTTTGCGGATGCAGCTGGAATTCCCGGTCAAATACTTTGGTATGTACTGCTTCCGGGCCGGTCAAACTGTATGGCGAACCAATTGTGATTTTTCCGGGTTGGGACACCGCGCAGGCCAAGACGGCTATCGTTCTGACTGGACAGTGGCTTCCAGGATCGAAAAGACCTTTCTGGCAAGAATACGATTCTGCTCATCCAGAAGTTGCACTTCCCATCGTCCCGGCTCGGTGACAATGGAATTATACGTTCGAAAGCGGGTGGATTTCCCGATAGTCACCGGGCGCGTTATCTGGACCTCCCCGTCACGAATCCAGCGGAATCGGAGCGTACGATCTCCGCCTCCGTTGAAGATTCGTGCATGACAGAAGGCTTTGTTATCAATCGACCTGGCGAATGCCTGCACTGTATCCACCGGCTCATGGTTTTCAACATCTGTGGTGAGCACGAAGGACTGTACATACAAAGTATCCGGAAGAGTTTGCGCATGGGTGTGATGTCCTGAAAGACCAATCAGGATCAGTGCCCCAATAATTACTGAGGTGATAGAATATCTGAAGCCTGCCATTGAAAAATCTCCCGGCACGGTATGATTTTCTATGATAGTCTCTGTTTCCAAAGAATGGACTCTCCCGTTAACATCAGATAGAACAACGGAAATGACGATAAAGTTTCAGCCTTAGCCAGAATTCCGGCGAAGCAGTTAC
>CAYPST010000134.1:0-9860 GCA_964413425.1 uncultured bacterium | reverse complement strand
GCCGGTATCCATGGGAATCCAGTCACCTATACTGAGTTAACTTGATAGCCAAATTATTTAATAATTAATTGTACGTATGGTTAACAATTTTTATTCGTATTATCAGTGATAATTCTCTGATGAAACGGGGAAGGCATTATTCATTCGTGGTTTCTTCATTGACCTCAGTTATTGCTTGCGCGAGCGTCACTATTTGGAGAATACAGAGGACTTTTCATGACAGTGATATCCCGGTGCAGATGTTGCTCCTTTTCCCCGCTGGGTACTCCTGGAGTTGCTCCTCGCTACATGGACAATAACCGGTCTTTTCGTGAATACCCTTTCTGAGTAGAGTTCACCAACCCGGCGCCAGTACGAAACCGGTATGCCATCCCTGCTCCGGACGCTGGAACGGATAGGCAAAATACACCTGCCCCACCAGATATCCGAACAGATTAAACCGGGCGGCGACTCCGGTACTGAATACCGGAATGCGTTCTGTGGAATGAGTAGCTAGCTCCCAGGTCGGACGCACATCCTGTGTCCAGGCGACACCTCCGTCGAAAAAGCCCACCAGTTCCGTCGGGAGGTACGGAAAATTCAGCAGTCCGAATTGTTCCGTGCCGAACAGCGGGAGCCGGAGTTCCGCATTGAATACACCGATTCGGGAGCCGACGAGCCGGTCCAGCTCGGGGCATCCCGGTCCGCTGCATTCTTCTCTGGAAAACGTGGAGGGATCATACCCGCGCACCCAGGTTTCGTATCCCAGCTGCAGAGGCGTCAGTCGATCACTTTCGGAATCACCAAAATATCGTCCGTAATGCAGTGCGCGAAATGCCAGCGTGACTGGATTTTTAAAGAAATAATGGCGATAATCTGCTAAGGCCGACATATAGCGGAGTGTACCCACTGTGGGCTCTATCTCGAACCGGAACCGTTTCCCATCGATGGCCGAAGTGAATCCCATGTACGAATAGTCGCCCACATAGGCGGTGCTGATATGAAATAAATTCACTGCCGGCGGTGTGTCCAGGTCCCGCTCGGTTTCGTCGACAATCACGCCTCCCAGTGTTGTCTCAGTCGTGCGCACCTCCGCATCATAACTTATGCGGGTAAATCCGCCTGAAAATTCGAGCCGCCGGTTGGTGGAGAAGGGATATTCGACCATCCCGCTCAGGCGATCCACAAAAGTTCGCTGAATAACGCGCGAGAATACCTGTCCGATTTCGGATTCTCCATTCACAGAAATGGTATCCAGACGCGAAATTGTGCGTCCGGTGCGATAGGGAATATGGCTCAGATCACCTCCCCAATTCCAGCGTCGATCCCGGTTGCGATACAATATCTCGCCGCCAAGGTCCTTCAATTGTCCCTGAATCTGAGTGGTGACGGACAACATCTGATTACCCAGCATATCACCAAACAAAAAGTTGACGCCCCCGCCTATGCCAACACCCTGGCGATCCACGACCAACCCCACTCCCGGCTGTCCGACATATAACAGCTGTAACCGGGGCTGATAATCCATAAAGGAAAAATCGCTCTCGGACTGTAATCCCAGTCTATAATTATCCAGATAGTTGTGAATGTATCCCTCGCTGCTGTAATCAACCGGCGGCAGTGCGGTATTCGCCGCATAGGCGTCAGGATCCAACGAGAACTGTTCTCCCTGTGCCTGCTCAGCGGGGAGTCCATAGATGTTATAATCATGATCTTCGAAAACACTGAAGACCACCCGGCCTGTTTCGCGGGCGACTGACATGGTTGGAGAATTCTCGGTTAGTCCGCTGATACCGGTGGCTACCCTGGTAACACGATAGAATTCTTCAGTGGTGACATCATACCGATACAAATCGCTGAATCCGTCCGGATTGGCTATGAAATAGAGATCCTTGCCTGCCGAACTGAACTGTGGGTTAATATGTTTGACACCGTCAGCGATGGAGAGCAGCTCAATCTCCCCTGTCTCAGGATCAAGCAGCCCTATATTCATGGATCGAAACCGGAGCTGCTCCAGGTCGGTACCGGAACCACGATCAGTCGTAAAGGCGATAACATTCCCGTCCGGTGACCAGGTCGGTTGGATTTCGGCATACCGATCATCGGTGAGCTGGGTTAACTCACCCGATTGCAGATCCACCATATACAGGTTTCCGATGCCGCCCTCGGTACCGGAAAATACAATGGACTCTCCATCCGGCGACCAGGCCAGGTGCTTGATGGCGTCAACTTCATCAAATTGCAAAGTCCGCAGGACCGTGGTACTTTCCACATCCAGAATAGCAATTTCATTGTCCCCGTTCTCGATGACCACAAAGGCAAACTGCCGGGAATCCGGTGACCAGGCACCGGAGGCATCCATAAATCGGAGTGCGTCAAAATGGACGTCCGTTTCCGAGCTGGCCAGTTTTTTGATAACCTCACCGGTGTGGGCGTCGGCCAGATACAGATCCAGAGTGAACAGTTCCCGCCGGGAAATAAACGCCAGGTAGTTCCCATCCGGACTCACAGAGGGCGCCAGATTGGTCTCCCCCTGTTCTTTGATGATCGCCTCACCAATGCTGTCCGGTGTGGTGCGTCCCTGTAATTGAGCACCAAACGTCTCTCGGACTGCCTGCTGCCAGGTTGTGGAGATCGAATCGCTAGGAATGCCCAGTACGGATTTTGCCGCCTGCTGCCAGCCGCCATTCATGGAGGCAGAAAAAATCGACATCACGGAATTGTCGCTATAGCGTCCCCCGATATACGCCCAGAGTGCGTGGCCGTATCGGTAGGGAAAATATCTCCGGTTGCGGGTAATTTGCCGGAAAGTGGGCACATCATCATGGAGCACGGCATCACGCATCCACATGGCAGTCAGGGGGTCGTGCCGACCGATGGTGAGATACTCGGCCATACCCTCCACCATCCAGAGTGGGAGTTGCTGCGCCGCCCGCAATCCCCGGCCCCGACGCTTCATAATATCATATTGAAACGCATGCACCAGCTCATGACCCAGCACATGATCATTCTCCGTGTACACGCCGGTCATCGGGAGCACAACCCGGTTGCGCATCCCCTCGGTCACTCCGCCGGTGCCCTGGGAAATCATTCCGCTGATGACATTGGTTTGCTGAAAATCGGGATGGTTGGCGTACATGATGATCGGCTGTCGGCGGGATAATCCGAGTTCGAATAATTCCGAATACCGGGCGTACCACCGTTCCAGCATCCGGGCCGCGTCTTCCGCCACCCGTTCTTCCCTGGGATAATGATAGAGATCAAAATGCTCCGACTCCAGGATCTTGAAATCAAAGTCTTCGTACTGCACCTTATTCCGCCCAAAGTATTGGGCATGCAGCGCTGTCATACTGATAATGAGTACTAAACCAAAGATTATCGAATTTCTGAATAGTGAAGGGAAAATTGTCCTCATATCACTACCATCCAGCGTATAATTAACCATATCGTGAGCTAAGGTAAATATTCGAGTACACAACTTAAAATGGAGCCGTAACTCCCTGTTTTTAAACATGCTGCCAGACAATCGCCGCGTGCGGAAAACATGGAAACACGGTTCCCATCCTCTCCTCCTGTCTGCTTCTGTAATTCAAAAATATACTGGTACACAGTTACACAGGTACATAGGTGCATGGATACATCAGGGGACCCGGAACGAAAGAGGATACAGATTGGATTTTTACTGAAGGACTGGCCATGCTCGATATCAACCCTCCCTGGGTTCCATTGCTCTTTCGACCTATCACCTGAGATACATGGTGTGGTACAGGGCGAGAATTCTTTTCATTTCAATATGATTCATAAATCCGCGTCAATCCTCAGTTTCTGTGTAAATCCGTGTGCTATTCAGGATGCGCGGCCGGCGGGGTTGCGAAGAAATGTAATCCAAGCAACATATGGCACCGAAGTCCAATTGTTATCTTTTTGTGATTATTTTCGGGATCAAATACCTTATCTTCTTTCAAAAGCGATATTGGTAACTGGAGAAAGAAGAATTACAGGATCAACATGGAAAAAGAAAAAACAGTCCTGATAATTGAAGACGACCCGAAAATAGCCGATCTGGTGGAAATTCATCTTGATGATCTGGGATACGATCTGGAATGGGTGGAGGACGGAGAGCATGGGCTTGAACTGGTACTTGAGCACGGATATGCCCTCATTATCCTGGACTTGATGCTGCCGAAAATGGACGGATTAGAGGTATGCAAAAGGATTCGGGAGCAGAATAAGCAGATTCCCATCCTGATGCTGACCGCCAGATCGGAGGAGCTGGACAAGGTGCTCGGTTTGGAGCTGGGGGCGGACGATTACATCACCAAACCGTTCAGTATCCGTGAGCTTATCGCCCGTATCAAGGCCATATTGCGCCGCGTGGAGGTGACCAACGGACGCCGGTCTGATATCGGTGAAAACAATGAATTGGAATACGGAACCCTCCGGATCGACTTTGAGAAAAGGAAAGTGACACTAAACGAAACCCCTGTGGAGTTAACAGTGAAGGAATTCGACCTGTTGGGCTTGTTCGCCAGAAACCCCGGTCGGACTTACAACCGGCAGGATCTGCTGGATCTGGTCTGGGGTTATCAGTTTATCGGCTATGAACATACGGTCAATTCCCACATCAACAGGTTGAGGAATAAAATCGAAGCTGATTCTTCCAATCCGCAATACATTCGAACGGTGTGGGGTGTGGGCTATCGATTTGCCGAACCGGAGGAGTTGAGAGCATGAAAAAATTTTTCCGGACATTCTATGGAAAACTCTCGGCTGTCTTTCTGGTGTTGTTGATCATCATGGGAATCGTGCAGACTTACATTACGCTGCAAACATCCTCCCGGTTTATTGCTGAAGTGGATCAGCGTCTGAACCTGGGCCTGGCCCGGGACATGGCTGCCGAAATCAAGCCCTTCCTCGGAGAAGAGATTGACTACGCGAGCATTAAAAGCGCCATCCATTATATGATGGTGATGAATCCCAAGGTGGAGATATATCTGCTGGACGCCCGGGGCCAGATCCTCTCCTTTTTCGCGGAACCGGGCAAAACCGTGGAAGCGGAGGAGGTGAATCTCAATCCAATCCACCAGTTTCTGGCTGAAGACCGGAAGACCCCCATCCTCGGGGAAGATCCCCGGCATCCCCAGCGCCGAAAACCGTTTTCGGTGGCCCACTTATCGCTGGGAGAAAATCAGCCGGGTTACCTGTATATCATTATCGGCAGTGAGCAATATGATTCAGCGGCCCAGATGGTCCGGGAGAGTTACATTGCGAAAACCACCATCCGCGGGTTGGTTATTACCCTCTTTTTTGCCGGGATTATCGGGCTGATTCTGTTTGCCGTGCTCACCAGGCGGCTCCACCGGATAGCCCAGGTGGTGCGGGATTTCGAGCAGGGGGAGTACGACAAACGCATCGATATCACCTCCGGCGATGAGATTGGTCAGCTGGGCAGGTCATTTAATCAGATGGCTGATACCATCGTGGCCAATATGGAGGAGCTGAAACGGACGGATCATCTGCGGCGGGACCTGATTGCCAATGTCTCACATGACCTGCGCAGTCCCCTGGCCTCGATTCAAGGGTATCTGGAGACCATCCTCATGAAGGAATCCTCGCTGGAGCCCGACAAACGCCGCCAGTTTCTGGAATTAATTCTCAAGGATACCGAACAGCTCAACAAACTGGTTCACGAGTTGTTCGAGTTATCCAAGCTGGATGCCAGGGAAACAGAGCCGAACCTGGAGCCGTTTCCTATCGCGGAATTGGTGCAGGATGTCGTGATGAAGTATACCGGGAAAGCACAGCAAGCCCGGGTGGAACTGGATGCCTCGATTCCTTCGGATGTCCCCCTGGTCAATGCCGATATCGCCATGATGGAACGGGCGCTTTCAAACCTCATAGAGAATGCCATCGACTACACTCCGCAGGATGGCAAGATCCAGGTGGGAGTGGAACGCGATAACGGCGGCGTGGAAATCACCATCAAGGATACCGGGATCGGGATTCCCGAGGAGGACCTGCCCCATATTTTCGATCGGTTTTATCGCGGGGAAAAAAGTCGGCCCATGAAAAACGGCAGCACCGGTTTGGGACTCGCAATAACCAAGAAACTTCTTGAATTGCACGGCAGTACAATTACCGTTCAGAGCGAAGTCGGGGTTGGTACGAGGTTTACATTTAGCATCCAATCCCCTTCCGAAGGCAATTGAGTCCCCCCGCACCTGGCACTGCTTCAAGGAGGAGGGGGCCACAGCGGCGCGTCCGGTATCATCTGCGGCGCGCCGCTGTTTGATTATTTCACATACTGAATGAGTTTCGGTGGTGAACGGAACTCGCATGCACATCCCGTAAAGTACAGTTTCTTGCAGGGATAGGGAACGTCTTGTGATTCTCTCACGTACTCTATCCGGCATAAACTCTCATCCCTGTCATTCCGAGCCGCGTCTTTCAGCTGGGAGGGATCTCTACCGGGGATAGGCGGGTTCGATTGCGGGACTCCCTGAGACGACGCAATCAGGGGTGCGTCCCCGAATGCGTCCCGCACACCCCGGAGCGCAAGCATACTCAAGGATTTCTGGCAGAGATTCCTCATCCCTTAAACTACAAGGGGTTCGGAATGACACTCAATGAATGGTGTACCGAGATCGAGCCTTTAGTTGCAGCACTGCGGGCTTTGGCTCCTGCCCAAACAGGAATCCTCCGGTACATGATGCTCCCAACTCACGATATTTCCACCCCACCAACCGCTTTGTCATCCCGAATCCCACGTTCTGTGGAGGTGGGGTTCCTTTTGGTTGATGGAATGGAGCGAAGACGTTTGGAAGCTTACAAACCAGCCGGTGGCTGCGGGAGCATCTCCCGGAATTTTGGGAGTGTTCAACCGGAGAATCACAGTCGTATTTATGATCGGACACTGACCGTCTATGTGATGCTCCCATCCCGTGACATCCACTCCCAACCCCCCATCATGTCATCCTGGACCCCGTTGTTTGGGGTGAGGAATCTCTGCAGGGGGTTCCGGATGACATTTTGGAGGGTGCATTCCGAAAATGGCTGTCAGTAGTTGAGATTCAGGAAAAGAAGAAAATATGTGGGCTCAGCATCAAATAGGATTATACAAACTCCTCACTCACCGTGAACACTGACAGATTCCACCAACAGATATCCCCCTGGGTACTCCTTTCCCCTGACAGTAATCTCCTTAAAGTGAGTTTCGGTACCCAGGAACGCCTCGCCGCCCTTCAGGAACGGGAGATAGTGATAAATACGGCCGTCCTCGGCTTCCAGGTGATGCAGATGCCCCAGCTGGCAATTATGCGGAAGCGACGCCACGTCCAGACCACACTGGCATTTATTCACTCCCTGCAGCGTGATCTCCTCGCCTTCTGCGCCAGTATACTCAGTCAATGCGATTTCCGGCTCCTCCATCACCTGCTCCAGCGATTCGATATGAAGCAGTGACCCGGATTTCAGCAGTTGCCCTTTCACATGTACGGCTGTGCCTAACTGCACCGTCTTCAAATGCTCCGCATTGGCGGGTGTCTCCAGGAATGTATATATCCCATTCGCCGTCACCAGCGCCCGGCCCGAAACACCGTCATCGGTCTGGATTGCCGGTTGAAATACTTCACTACTGGCTGCATCAAAGAATGAACGGATATCCACCACCATACCAACCTCCTCGAAGGAGACGACCCGGTCAGACTTCCCTGCGAAAAGAGCCACAGCCAAGAAGGGTATAAAGAATAGAGTGAGTGCTTTTCTTGTGTACATTATTACATCCTCCTGAATTTTGAACAACCATAATCGAGTATCTATTCCAGGGAGACAACGATCCAGTCGAAGATTCCTTTGTTCAGAATGCCTTCGCGACGGTCTCGCGAGTTTCCGAGTCGAATGCTCTCCCCCCGGAACGTTCCTGACATGCCAAGTATAGTTTCTTTGCCGTAATAAAGCATGTAAGAATCGCTACATTTCATAGACATGATCCCGGAAGGGGCTGCTCCGGGTTGCAGGAAAAGTGGTCCGGGAGCAGCCCGTCTTTATCACCGGGATTCGGGGTGATTACTGTACCGAGACCACGGGACAGTTCACCAGTGCCGCACCAGTCGCCAGAATCGTTGCCATCTGGGCGCTGGTCAGATCCATCACGCTATCGAACTCCGCATTATCGTACACATTCACCATCCACAACGGCGAGTAGGCCATGTCCGACGGAATGGTGGCCGCCACGTTATGGGTCTGGTCCGATCCTTCTTCGGTCATGAACCCGGACGCCGGACCGCCGTCTGGTTGGTCGGGATTAATATTAAACGCCACGTAGATGGGAGAAGTCGGCACCATGTTGCTGCCGGTGACCATCAGCGCCTTCTCCTCGAAGCTGAAGTACTTCACCACCTGATTCTTATACCAGCCGCTGGTTAAGCCGGTACCGGCATTCCCGCCTCTCAGCATGGCAGTTGATCCGTCGGGTACCACCGGGCAGTTCACCAGCATATCGGCCTCCTGAATCTGGTACCCTGCCGAGTCGATATCCTGTTTGCTGGTCACCGTATTGGCAACATAGTCAGAAGGGACCGTGACTTGATGGACGTGCCAGAAGTCGTTATATCCTTCATCCCCGGGGATGACGTCCACGATGTTCAGCTGGTTCGGGACCGGCTGCTGCTCCCCTTCGCGAAACAGCACATAAATGGGCGCCGGATCGGTTGGCTGCACATCGAAATTGTAATATTGAACGATCTGGCCGTCGGGGCCCAAACCTGTGGTGATGAATGGGGCTTCGTCGAAATTGATCGCTTCGTCTGCCCCGGGCAAATCCGCATTGGCGCTTCGCTGAAAGAGCGTGCCGGCTTCATCGCTGAAGCGATCAATGCTCGCGCGGGGCGCCGTGGCCGGATCTTTCGCCGACGGTCCCATGGGCTCCATCGGTGACTCTTCCTTACACGCCACCAAGGTCAGGAACATCACGCTTAATACCAGTGTCTTTCGTAACATATACTTCCTCCTTCCGGAAATCGTCCGGTGATTACAGTTTGCGTTTCATGCTTCACCGGAAGCATACGGATTGAGTATCACGAAACTATCACGAGAGTGTGGAGATTTACTCATAAAAAGAATCTATCCGGGCAGGATGAAGATTACTCCGAGCTCATGTAAAATCGCTTTGCAATGATTTCAATTCGTTTTGCATCGAATTGAGATCCCTTCGAGACAAACAAAGATCGTATTGATTTAAGTTATATAGGGGATGATCTTAAAAGTTTAAAATCTTGCTATACGATCTCTGGGGTGTAGTGCCGTTATCCTCTTTGGCCAGGATCTCTGTCCACAGATTGCCCAGATTAATACATACGAGTTAAGAGCAATGAGGAAAGAGTATCCTACCTCACCCCATAGGGAGATGAGCCTGTGCTATGGAACCTTTTGTGCGAATTATCTTCTCTGTTCGAAACCATGTCATCCAGAACGGAGGCAAGGGAGGACGCTATTCCGTATCTTTGCATTAGACTCTACTGTCGCAAGCTTGAATTCTCGTTTTTCGGCTGCTGGGGCCGGGATTTTGTCGTTTTGAGTATTGAGTATTGGAGCCTTGAAAACAGGAGTAATACAACGTTTCACAAAGGACATATTAAAAATTAATCCTCTTTTCGTGGTGTTCCTTTGTGAGTACTTCATGGTACGTTGTGATCCTTCTTGAATCTGTGCAAATCTCCCGAACTATCGGGACAAGTTGTGGCTCGCTGTCAGGGAGGCGGGTTTTTGGAGTTTGGAGTATTGGGTATTGGGTATTGGGTATTGGGTATTGGAATATTGATTCCTGCCTTCCTGGCCTCCCCCGGCTTGGTGCCAACTGGCAACTGCCAACCGCCAACTGCTAA
>CAYPST010000133.1:0-10263 GCA_964413425.1 uncultured bacterium | reverse complement strand
GCAGCAAAATGGCTCATGAATATACTCATACAACCGCCATCCGGAATCTGCTGGAAGGACTGCAGCTGTCAGAGAATTTCGGGAATTGAACCGATAACCCGGCCAGAGTTGGTGTGATCAGAACGGAGTAACTTGAAGCAATTGTCGAGCATGTAAAGAAAGACATAACGGAAGGAGAGGAGAATGGCTCTCGACATCAAATCACCTGCCGAGTGTGAATTCGATTTACTCTCTCTGGGAGAATGTATGATCAGGCTGAGTCCTCCCGGGCATCAGCGGATAGAGCTGACTCCGCACTTCGAGGCATATGCCGGTGGCGGAGAGTATAATGTGGCGTATGCTCTTTCCCGGTATGGTTTGCGTACCGGGTGGATAGGGCGTCTGGTCGATAATCCGCTGGGACACTTCATCCGGAATCATGCCCGGGCCAGCGGCATGGATTTAAGCGAGGTCATCTGGGTTCCGTACGACGGGTCGGGACGTGCTGACCGGATCGGCCTGAATTTTACCGAGGTGGGGATTGGCGTTCGCTCCAGTGTGACCATGTATGATCGCGGGCACTCGGCAACCTCGCACATGGAGCCCGGACAGATCGACTGGGAACGAATTTTCAATGAGCGCGGGGTTCGGTGGTTTCATCTGGGCGGCATTTTCACTGCACTGAGCGAAGGGTGTTCTGAGGTCGCAAAAGAAGCGATGATAGCAGCACACGGGGCAGGCACCGTGGTCAGTTATGATTTGAACTTCCGAAGTAAACTGTGGTCCAGTGAACAGGCGATTAAAACCACCAGACCACTGGTCCGGTACATCGATGTCCTCATCGGAAACGAAGAGGATTTCGAAAAGGTACTTGGTTTCGAAATCACCGGAACTGATGAGAGCTATAAAGAACTGCAGGTGGAGAATTACAAACAGATGGTGAACGAGGTGGTGGAAACCTATCCGAATGTGGAATTGGCAGGCACCACACTCCGGGAAGTGATCAGTGGGTTGCGGAACAATTGGTCTGCCATGTTTTATTACGAAGACGAGTTCTACGAGTCTGTCAGGTATGAGAATCTGGAAATCGAGGATCGGGTCGGTGGTGGAGATGGATTCTGCAGCGGAATGATTTACGGATTTCTTCAGGGTATGGAGCCGCAGGACATTGTGAATTTCGGTGCGGCCCATGGTGCCCTGCTGCAATCCACCCGCGGCGATACCAGCATGATCACCCTGGAAGAAGTGAAACACACTATGGAAGGTGGGTCCGCCAGAATTAAACGCTGAATGTTCCCATAAATGGCAAGAATTCAAGAATCAAAACTCCAATACCCAATACTCAAAACTCCAGTATTCAAAATCCACACCTCCCGGCCCCGGAAATATGGGGGAGAATTTTGGGGCGAAAGAAATCCCCCAGGGGTGCGACGAAGTAACTCACCAGCTCCGAGTATCTGACGGTTGTTTCTTGTGAGCACTTGCCAGCACTTCATACTTCTCCATTGTGGAACGTTGTGCGTCCTTTGTGAAACCTTGTGTAACTGGATTCACAAGAACGCAAGAACTCAAGAATTCAAGAGTTCAAGGACTCAAGAATTCAAAAGCCCTTCCATTCTCCCCCGAATGAACCACGAATTATCACGAATAGAGATGGGGATGTGGAAGATTCAGGACTGATTCCGGAAAGTTTTGTTCGATACAGGGTTGTATGCATTGAACTATTGTTGAAATTGTTTAACTTTTGCATCTGTCAGTAGAAATGAACAAGGGGAGAATTCGTATGGGAATTACCGGGACGTATGATGTAACTATTGTTGGTGGCGGCATGATTACCGAAGACCAGATTTTGCCCTCCATTTATCATTCACAGAGGGCAGGACATGTGGAGAATATTTCGATTTGTGCTTTAAACAGCCCACCTTTGCGGCAGTTAGCAAACAATACCGAACTGCAGGAAGCCTTTCCGGGTCAGACGTTTACTCCTTATCCGGACCTTTCGGAATCACCTGAGAGTACATTCCCGGATCTGTACAAGGAAGTGATTGCGGACATGGATCCCCGGAATATTGTGATTATTGCCTTGCCGGATCAATTGCATTACCAGGGGGTCATGGATGCACTGAAAGGTGACCAGCACGTCTTATGCGTGAAACCACTGGCGCTCAAACATAAGCATGCGGAAGATATTGCGGACCTGGCGTATGAGAAAGGCCTGTTCGTGGGAATTGAATACCACAAACGATTCGACGATCGGGTGGGAATGGCCCGGGCAAAGTATCGCAAGGGTGATTTCGGGGAATTCCGTCTGGGAATGGCCACGCTGATAGAGCCCTGGTACTACCGCGATTCGAATTTTCAGAATTGGTGTACCACTGAAAATTCGGATATGTTCACCTATATCGGATGCCATTATATCGATCAGGTCCACATGATCACCGGCTTGCTTCCCACGGAGGTCTCCGTGAAGGGGATTGTGGAAGAATATCCGAACGGCAACAAGGGATTTCTCTGGACTGACGGCCGGGTGGTCTGGGAAAACAAGGCAATCCTGACCCTGCTGAATGGCATGGGATATCCGAACGCGGGAGCCGGCGGGAATTCCCAGGGACTCTGGATGTTCACTCAGGGAGAAACCGAAGGCGGAATCATCTTCCATGACGATCAATATCGTGGTGTGAAGCATTCGTATATCCGCAAAGGAGATCATCCCGGTGACTCCTACTATAATGAACCCAGTCCCGATTACTTCAAATTAATTGACCGCGGAGGCGAAGGGCTCACACCGGTCGGATACGGATATCGAAGCATAGAGGGAATTTTGGCTGCCATCGACAGAGTGGAAGACCATGCCAGGGATTCCGATGATTCTGCGGCGCTGGAGAAACGCCGGGAAATGATTCGAACCATCGATGAGGAAGGGATTGTCGCAACTCCTGCCAACAGTGCATTCAACGAACTGCTCATCGAAGCGGGGCGTATCTCTATTCTGCACGATGGGAGGGATGTATTGATCGAATACGGTGACACTCCGCAGATCCGGTTTAAAGAATTGTCGGAATATAAAAAGTATTCAGAATAAATTTGACAGCGCCGGAAGCAAGAGAATTATAAATAACCCAAATTGAGCGATTTATTTCCATAAATCGCTCAATCGACAAAGAAAATGTACGTGTTCACCTCCCCGAAAACGGCGTCGGGACGTTCCGCACCTATTCGGTGAAAACACACATTTTCTCAGTCGGGGTTTTCCCTAAGTATCCCAAAGATCCCTTAGGGAAAGCGATACTTCGCGAAGCTCGTATCGCTCAACTTAGGAAATAAGTAACGGATAGACGAAAGAACGGAGGATGTGATGGCGAGTTATCATCAGGAGCCACAGCAAGTTGATCGCGTTGACACACAGTATCGAAGAATTCAAACAGACCTGCCAGTCCCGGAATCGATCCCTATTCTGGAACGATCGGAGCAATATGAGCCGCGATCCATGTTGGGTCAGCCCCCGATTGTCTGGGACAAGGCCGAGGGGTTCCAGGTCTATGATCGGTGGGGGAATGTCTGGCTGGATTGGTCATCGGGAGTACTGGTTATGAATGCGGGGCATGCTCATCCTGCAATCCGGGAAGCGATTCAGGAACAGGTTGATAAGCCGTTGCTGGCCACCTATGTCTTTATGCACGAGAAACGGGCGGAGCTGGCAGAGTTACTGGTTTCAATTGCTCCGGAAAAACTCACCAGAGTATTTCTGCTTTCCACCGGGTCCGAGGCGACCGAAAATACCATCAAACTGGCGCGAACATACGGTATTCGCCAGGGAGGCAGGGAGAAGCATGTAATCGTCGGGTTTGATAATGGGTTTCATGGCAGAACCCTGGGAGCCCAGTTAGCCGGCGGGATGCAGTCCCAGAAAGATTGGATTGTGAATTTGGATCCCGGGTTTGTCAGTGTGCCATTCCCGGATGGCTTTCATTGTGAAGATCGGAGTTTCGATCTCTTTCTCAGCACCCTCGAAGAGAAAGGAGTGGAGCCGAAAAATATTGCCGGGATAATTTTCGAACCGTTTCAGGGAGTCGGTCCCTTTTTCATGCCGGTGGAGTATGCACAACAGCTGGAGGCATTCTGCCGGGAGAATGATATTCTTATCATCTGTGATGAGGTGCAGTCCGGTTTCGGGCGTTCTGGCAAGTGGTTTACCTTCGAACACTATGGCATCACTCCGGACTTAATTGCCTGCGGAAAGGGGATTTCATCATCGCTGCCTATTTCCGCTGTTATCGGACGAGAAGATGTCATGAATCTCTATAAGCCGGGGAGTATGACCTCGACCCACTCGGCGAGCCCGCTTCCGGTGGCATCGGCGGTGGCAAATATCCGGGCGATGCAGGAAGAAAATATCGTGCAGCACGCTGCCGAAATGGAGGCGGTCCTGGCTCCGCCGTTGTTTGATATTCAGAAGAAATACCCGGAAAGTATAGGGTCGGTCAATGTAAAAGGTCTGGTCGCCGGAATGCAGGTCGTAAAACCCGGCACCAAACAGGCGGACCCCGACAGGGCGCTGGCGATTAATGAGAAATGCTTTCAGATGGGATTGCTGATGTTTGCCCCGGTGGGCACCGGCGGGCAGTGCATTAAAATTGCGCCTCCCCTCATCACCCCCGAAGATGCCCTTGAAGAAGGAGCTCAGGTGCTCGCTGAGGCATGCGATGCCATCCTGAGTTGAGTGCGACCGACGGATGTAGGAGGTTGCCGCATCATCTTGATGCGTATTATTCCTTGATTTCACGGTGCGCCAAGAATTAGATTTCAGGTTCATTGTTGTAACTTGCCAATGTGAGAACAGGCTCTCCGGGAGATGTCTATGCTCTGCTCTCTGGAGATCAATCGCAGATCTTAATGAAAGGAAACATGGCTTATGGTCGGTTTAAACATCATTGATTTACTGGTGATTGCTGTGTACTTCGTTGGTATCACGGCACTGGGAGTCTGGACGAGGAAGCTGATAGAGTCATCGGATGATTATTTTATGGGGAACCGTCGATTTGGCAAATTCCTGATGATCATGCAGGGGTTCGGAGTCGGCACCCATACTGATCAACCGGTTTCGGTCTCGGGTGCGGCGTACACCGCTGGATTGGCCGGTATCTGGTATCAGTGGCTCTGGATGTTCACCACTCCTTTCTATTGGTTGATTGCGCCCATCTACAGACGCCTGCGCTATGTTACCATGGCAGATTTCTTTGAAGAACGATATGGAAAAGGGCTGGCCATCTTCTATACCATTATGGGGATGATCTTCTTCTGCATGTTCATCGGTCTGATGCTCAAAGGAACCGGTATCACAATCGAAGGCATTACCCGTGGTGCACTATCCGAAGAATTGGTGATATTTATTGCCACCGGACTTTTTGTCCTCTATGGATTGGCCGGCGGCTTAATCGCGGCCGCCGTCACCGATGCCATACAGGGCGTATTAATCCTGGTGCTCAGTTTCATGTTGATCCCGTTCGCTTTGGAAGCGGCCGGAGGCATCGAAGCCATTCACCAGGGACTCGCCCCTGAAATGTTCAATCTGGTGGCCACGGAGGAAATCACGCTGTTATTTATCATCATGGTCGTCGTAAACGGCCTGTTCGGAATCACGGTTCAGCCCCATCACATGGCCATTGGCGGCGCAGGCAAAACCGAAATGGCCAGCCGGTCGGGCTGGACCTACGGCAATTTCATGAAACGATTTGCTACCATGGGATGGGCGTTCATCGGTGTGTTCGCTGCCTTCCTGTATCCGGACCTGATATTTGAAGAACGGGAATTAGCCTTCGGGATTATCGCCGGGAATCTCCTGCCGGTGGGATTTGTCGGACTGATGGTCGCCGCGCTGGTGGCAGCGGTCATGTCCAGTTGCGATGCCTTTATGGTGCACGGCTCCGCACTGTATACCAGAAATGTTTATCTCCGGTATCTGAAAAAAGATGCTTCCCAGCAGGATATGTTAAAGGTCGGCCGGATTGCCTCGTTTTTTGTCGTGGTGGGCGGTCTCACGTTCGCTTTTCTGTTTCCCAGCGTAATCGAAGGGCTCCATGAGATGTGGAAGTATACCGCCTACCTGGGTGTGGCGTTCTGGTTCGGTGTGGTCTGGAAAAAAGCCAACCGGTATGGAGCCATTGCCAGCGTGCTCTCAATGGCAGGAGTCTCTGCCCTCACCCATTATATCTTCGGATGGACCCTTCCGTACCAGATCCTGGCCTATTTGCCCGTCGGAATAGTTGTGATGTGGGCGGTGAGCTACTTCACCAGGCCGGAACCCAAAGACAAACTCCGGCAGTTTTACATGCTGTTGGATACGCCGGTTGGGGAGGAACAACGATTGAAAGATGCCGGGGTGGAAATTAAACTGGAAGGCGTGTCGGAGAAGAAAAAACCGCGGAAGAAACATTCCAGACTGGAGGAATTTATTCCGGAGGATGAAGAAGAGGATGGTCTGATCCTGGTCGATTTGATGGACCTCAAGAAAAAATTCTCCTGGAAACGATATCGGATGGACATTCTCGGATTTCTGGTAGCAGCAGGGATTGTAGTATTTCTTCTGGCATTGATGCTGTTCCTGGCACAGATCGGCGCATAACTGTCCCGGAGAGTCCGGGGAGATGATAATCATGTGGAAAAGAGTATGGTGAGCTATGGAATCAATGACTCTCGGCAGGCAGGTGGCCTCATTGGAAGGGAAATTTTTCCTGGATGACTCTCCGGTGACGGTGCATATCGCCGATGGCCAAGTTGTCGGTGTGTCCCGGAAAGAACAGTTTGACGATCCGCAAAGCAGGGAAGTCTATATCGCTCCCGGATTTATCGATAACCAGGTAAACGGATATGCGGGGAACGGTTTTACCGATCCGGAACTCGAGGTGGAAAACATCCGGGAAGCCACGCACCAGTTGTGGAAAACGGGAGTGACGACCTATCTGCCTACTCTGATCACCAGCGGATACGATCGACTTCTCCGGAATTTCAGGGTACTCAATAAAGCAATGAACCAACCGGATATCGGCCTCTCGATTCCCGGGTTTCATCTGGAGGGCCCGTACATCAGTCCGGAGGACGGCTACCGGGGCGCGCACACCAAACGCTGGGTGAAACCGCCGGATTGGGAGGAATTTTCCCGGTGGAACGAGGCAGCCGGCCGGAACATTCTGCAGGTCTCCCTGGCGCCGGAACTCGAAGGGGCCATCGAATTTATCCGCCGATGCCGGAAAGCGGGAATTGTGGTCGCCCTGGCCCATCACAATGCCAGTGCCTCCGTGATTCGGAGTGCGGTGGACTCCGGCGCCGCTCTCGCCACCCATCTGGGTAACGGATGCGCAAATCTGATCCACCGGCATGAGAACCCGCTCTGGGCCCAGCTGGCCGAGGACCGGTTATCCGCGAGCATTATCGTGGACGGATTTCATCTCCGGCCGGAGGAAGTGCAGACATTCTATAAGGTAAAGGGGGGGGAGCGGCTCCTGCTGGTCTCGGATATGACCCGGCTGGCGGGGATGCCCCCGGGAGAATACACCTGGGACGAGAAAACCGTCGAGCTGCGGGAGGAGGGCGTGATTCTGTTTCCGGAACAGGAGGTGCTGGCCGGGGCCGCAGCTCCATTATATATGTGTATTGCGAACATGATCCGGTTCACCCGATGTCCGATGGCGGAAGCAATTCGGATGGCCAGCGAAAATCCGGCCAGGGTAAACGGACTCACGGATCGCGGAAGCATCCAGCCTGGAAAACGGGCCGATCTGGTGGTGTTCAGCTATCAGGATCAGGAGATCACCATTCGCCAGACAATCCTTGCCGGTCAGGTTGTCTACGACAGAGAAAATGAGTAGAGACCTTATAAAGGAGTGCTGTATGAATCGAAATATGGGAGTTTGCATTCTTATCCTGGGAATACTGGTCACCGGGTTGAGCCCACTTCCCGCTCAGCAATCTGATTCTGATAACAAGGAGGACACTTCTTATAACGTGTATGGAACGCCGGAGTTGTCCCGGCGGGATGTGACGTACCGGGATGTCCGGCTGTTAACCATGCGGGAAACGGAAACGCAATTTACTTTACCCGACTATCCGGATAGAGCGATATGGGAGACTAAGGGAGAATATCTCAGGAAACACATCCTTATTTCGGCCGGTTTGTGGCCGATGCCGGAGAAAACGCCCCTGAATGCACACATCTTTGACACCATTACCCATGAGGACTATTCGGTTTCCAAGGTCTATATCGAGTCGTGTCCCGGGTTTTATCTGTGCGGAAACCTGTATCAGCCCCGCGGGAACAGTGGCCCCTTCCCGGGGATTGTTTCTCCCCACGGTCACTGGGAGCGAGGCCGGCTGGTGAATACGGAAGTCAATTCTGTGCCGGCGAGATGCATTAATTTCGCGAAGCAGGGGTATGTTATCTTTGCCTATGATATGATCGGCTATAACGACACCAGACAGATCGGCCATGATTTCGCCGCCGACAGCCTCTCGAATCTCTGGGGAATTAATCTGCTGGGCATACAGCTGTGGAACAGTATTCGGGCGGTGGATTTTATCACGTCTTTACCGCATGTCGATTCGACGCGCATCGGGGTGACCGGTGCTTCAGGCGGTGGAACTCAGACCTTTCTGCTGTCCGCCGTGGATCGCCGCATTAAGGTGTCGGCGCCGGTCAATATGCTCTCGGCCCAGTTCCAGGGAGGATGCCTCTGCGAGAATGCCCCGGGATTGCGACTCAAGGCGTTCAACATTGAGTTCGGCGGACTCACGGCACCAAGGCCGCTCCTGATGGTCTCCAATACCCAGGACTGGACTGTCAATACTCCGACCACGGAATATCCGATGATGCAGACTATCTTCGGATTGTATGATGCGCTTGAGAAGGTGAAATATGTGCAATTCGACTATCGTCATAACTATAACCGGGCCAGCAGGGAAGCGGTGTACGCCTGGTTTCATCGATGGCTCAAAGGTGAGAATGTTGGAGACCGGATACCGGAGCAATCATATCAGGTGGAAAAAGATCAGGACTTACTGGTGTTTTTGAATGAGAGCATCACGGATCGCGACCTGACCTACCAGGACCTCGCTGATAGTCTGTATTCTTTGCCTGCGGAAGAAATGACTGCATTGCGGCTAAAACGCTACCTGCAAACTCAGGCACGGGAGCAGGTGGAGGAGTATTATCCGACAGACCGAACTTCGTGGGAGAATTTTATTGCAGTCTATGGTGCTGCCTATCAACATGTGCTGGCAGCAGAGATTCCGGAACAGGTGATTGTCAAACAGAATGAATCTGTGAAAAAAGACGGCTACAGTGTTACCACACTTGTAATCTCCCGCGCAGGTAAACGGGATTGGGTTCCGGCAGTTCTCTTTGCGCCTGAGAACCATCCGGAAACTATCAGCGTGATTGTGTCTTCCCAGGGAAAAACGGGAACCGCTGAGGTGGATGACCTTAGGTCGGTGCTGATAGAAAAAGGCCATGCCGTGCTGACCATAGATGCATTCGGCATAGGGGAACATGTGCTGCAATCCGACACCGAAACCCAGAGAGATACGGCGTTCACCCATTTCACCACATTTAACCGTACAGATACACAGGAACGAGTGCAGGATATCCTCACATCACTGGCATTTGTGAAAAGTCGTCTTCAACCCCGGGACATTAATCTGGTGGGATTGCACAAAGGTGGACTCTGGTCAATGCTGGCGGCGGGCATATCCGGGAATCTGGATCGGGTTATCATAGATGCAAACGAGATGAACTACCAGGATGATGACGAACTGCTTGATTACTACATTCCCGGTTTCATGCGAATCGGGGGGATACAAACCGCGCTGGCACTCACTGCCGGGACGCAACTGAATGCATACAATATCGGTTCAGGATGGGAGGAGCGCACAATCGTTGACGGGTATCAATCCTCGCCTGGGGGTGGGAGTGTGGCTTTTCATACGCAATCCTGGAATGCCGAAGACATATCGAACGTTCTCACGCAATGAGACGCCGTGAGAGTGAAACGCAAGACGACGGCTCGTGTCTCGGGATCTCCAAATTCGAAAGATAATTCTGTGAACCCCCGGGTATTTCCCGGAGCCAGGGAGAGATCATGCTATATTACAATCGGATATACCAGGTATATTCAAAATGTTATTTCATATCTGAAAGATAATTTTTATCTTAATGACATCCAAATTGAGCGATTTACGGAAATAAATCGCTCAATCGACAAAGAAAATGTTCGAAGAATGCCTTCGGCATAC
>CAYPST010000132.1:0-10306 GCA_964413425.1 uncultured bacterium | reverse complement strand
CTCTGGTGCGTCGGGCCAGCCCGTTCCTGCCGCCAGATTCCTCGACTCCCTCCTGCACACCAGTCGGTCGCTCGGAATGACTGCCGGGGGTGAAATCAGATCAATGCCCACAGAACGGTCACTCCCGGACGGTGTGGTAATGTACTGAGTTAATTTAATAGTCATAAATTTTCAAAAAGAAGAGAAGTTTAATCAACACATATTTTTCACTTCTGCCTTTTCACGATTTTTTTTATCTGTGTACATCAACTGTTTCTGTGTCAATCCGTGTGCCATTTTTCGTGCATCCGGGAATTTCGGTAATGGGATCTTACGGTTCTGTCTCCTGGATAACTTTCCCGTGTTCTTCGACTCTGGCCAGCAGTTGATTAACGGTCAGACTGGTGAGCGGTGAAATCGGGATGCCGGCTTTATTAAGCGCCCGGGCCACCCAGGTATTACAGTTTTTGAATGCGTAATAGTGTTGACTGCCCTTGTAGAAATAGCTTGTCCCATAGAGTCCGGATTCCAGTATAATGGGACGTCCCTGCTCATCCGGCGCGAAGGCCTCATTGATGAAAGCGATTAAGTGTGTGAGATCTTCTTTTGAGAGATCCAGTTGGATAATATCCGTCCCCGGGAAGAAATCAGTTACGGCTCGCTCAAATCCGGCCACATGCAGGGTACTCATGGTAGGAAGTACTGCGGCCTTGAAGGTGACCCAGAAGCCCGGCGTCCGGTTCATGTAATAATCGGCGTCTCCCCAGCCCACTTCCAGGTAGACGGCATCCGGAAAGTCAGAAAGCACGGGCATGGTATCAATGGCAGATTTTTGAAAAATAATACCCGCATGCCAGGCGTGGCGGACAATATAAATCGAAACGAGTTGTTTTGATTTTGTCTGCTGACGTCGTGCGTGAGTATTATCCCCAATGCAGACACCCGGAAGAATTACGAGAAAGACGGTAACGATAGCAGTGGTTCTTTTCATAGCCCTAGTATAGATCATCTGTCTGTAGAGGAGCAAATATTATCTTCCTTCATTGCACTGTTCATATGATTCGGAATCAAATCGGCTGCACTTTTCTGTGATAAGGGGAGCCTGAGAGCGTCTTACTGCAAAAACCCTGAGTAAAGAAATGAGCAATTATTGAGAGATAATGTTAATTCAGACAACTTTATCTTGATTTAATGCAACGGGTAATATACATTTCAGATAAATAAGTCTGAAATGATAACTGATCAAGGAGGCAGGAGATATGAAAGCCACAGAAGAGCTCAAAAAAGAGCACCGGGCCGTGAAGACCGCCATGGCCATTCTGGATACCATCTGTACACAGATAGAGCATCAGGAACCGTTTGAAGTTCGGCATCTGGAGCAGCTGCTCGACTTCATCCGGGTGTTTACGGATCAGTGCCATCACGGGAAAGAGGAGGACATCCTGTTCCCGGCCATGGAAGCGGCGGGAGTGCCGGGCGAAGCAGGCCCCATCATGGTCATGCTGAACGAACACGAAACCATGCGGGAGTACATCCGGAATTTCGCCGGCGCTTTGGAAGCCTATAATGAAGGTGATGAAACTGCCACGCAGGATATCACCGAGAATGTCCGGGCATATCTGGGGTGGCTGGATGAGCATATTGAAAAGGAAGATAACATCCTGTTCGCCATTGCCGACCAGCACCTGAATGCGCAGCGGCAGGAAGAGCTGTACGAGGAATTTGAGAAGCTGGAAGAAGAGCGCATCGGATCCGGCGTGCACGAGCAATTCCATCACATGCTCCATACCCTCCGGGAACAGTATCTGGAAACCGAAGATAATAGCACGCAGATGACCACAGAAACAGCAGATTTACACGGATTAAAAAAAGTGAAACGTGAGAAGTGAGAAATGAAAAGTGAGAAGCAGGCGGAGTGAAGTGAAGGCGGGATAGAATTGGAAAAGGAGATCAGAGGACGATAAACACCCCCAATAGAAAAATTACAGACTTGATTTCAGAATGCTCATATTTTCAAGAGGAAGAAAAGTTTAATCAACACTTGCTTTTCACTTCTCACGTTTCACTTCTCACGGCTTTTTATCTGTGATCATCTGTTGTTTCCGTGTTTATCAGTCCCGGAGGGACCCCATTGGGATGTGCCATTTCACTAAGATAGTAACAGCTGAGGGAAGCCATCATGCAATCGAATCGTGCGTCACTCTGGATCGGGATCTGGGTTGGCAGCCTGCTGCTGGTGATGGGAGTAGTGGCGCTGGTGAATCCCGGGCAGACGGGTAACCGTGCCCGGGGGGAGCCAATACAGAGCCCGCCGGATATTACGTATCATCTGGAGACGGTCATAGACAACGGCCAGATGTTGTTCCGGGGCAGTGCAGGCAGTATTGCAGGAGTTATCAATCCGGATCTGAGGGCAGCAGATGCGGCGGCCGGTAAGATTACTGCTGCTGGCCTCTGGTATGGCGGCACTTGTGGCCGGTATCTGGACCGGGCTCTGGCGTGCGGGCTGGCACCTCCCGGTGTATGCTGTCAATTTACCCAATTTGCACGGTCCGCTGATGATTGCGGGGTTCCTGGGAACCCTGATCAGTCTGGAACGGGCGGTGGCACTGAAGCGGCTGTGGGGATTTGCGGCACCGGTAGTCACCGGACTCGGAGCGGCACTCATGGTGGCCGGGATCGAACATCTCATTTCTCCGATCCTCATCACGGCCGGAAGCCTCATCCTGACTATCATCTTCCTGGCTCTTTTCCGTCGGGAGGTTGCATGGCACTACGCGGTGATGGGATTCGGTGTCAATCTCTGGTTGATCGGGAATCTCCTCTGGCTGCGGGGCTTCGGACTGCCCGAACTCGTGCCCTGGTGGATGGGATTTCTGGTGCTGACCGTGGCCGGTGAGCGCCTGGAATTAAACCGGCTTCTTCAATTAACCGGTCGCCCACTCAGCCTCTTTTTAAGCATCATCGGCCTGTTCATACTCGCGGCATTCGTATCCCTCTTTTATTACGGCGGCGGAATGCGATTGGTTGGCTTCTCCCTGATCTTATTGGCACTCTGGCTTTTGCGATATGATATGGCCCGCCGTTCCCTCAAACAGGGGGGACTGTCCCGCTATATGGGATACACACTCCTGATTGGCTACGGCTGGCTCGTTCTTGCCGGACTGCTCTCCGTCTGGAAGGGCGGCGTGGTGGCTGGCAATTACTATGATGCCATTCTCCATGCGGTATTCGTAGGGTTTATCTTTTCCATGATCTTCGGGCATGCCCCGGTGATCTTTCCCGCCCTGCTGCAGGTCCCGCTGGCCTTCCGGACCGCATTCTATCTGCCGTTGATTCTCTTGCATCTTTCGCTTCTCCTCCGGATCGGAGGGGATGTCTTCTTCATGGATGCGGTGAGGCAGTAGGGAGCTCTGGGCAACGGGTTCGCTATCGGGCTCTTTCTCTACACCATCGGCATTGAAATTATGAATAGTGTATTTTCTGGCAGGGATTGAACGATTTTTTCCTTTGTTGTAGTATAGATATCCTCGGTTTGCAGCCTCTCCTTTCTATCACAAATTTGGAACAGGATCTTTCACTTTCCTGGCGCTTTTTTCATGCATTTTATCATTTAGGTTATTCCATATGAATTTTTTTGGTAAACCTTTACATATTTTTGCCGATTATAACTACTGTCGCAGGCAATCCGATAAAACATTCGGCGAAACGGAGGATAGTATGGCTCTGTTAAAATGGGATAACAATTACAGTGTAAATATCGAAGTCATCGACAATCAGCACAAACGAATCATTGATCTGTTGAACAGAATGCATGATGCAATCCTTGAACACAGAGAACACCAGGTAATTGAACAAATATTACAGGGATTGGTGTGCTGTATTGAAGAAGAGTTTTATCAGGAAGAAGAATTATTACTCCTTACGAACTTTCCCGACATCGATGAACATCTTTCCAGCCATCAGATATTGGCTGGAGAGGTCCTGAGTTTGCAAGAACGATATGAGAGAGGGGAAGATATTACCTATGATGTAATGCAATTTTTAATGACCTGGATCACGCAGCACATAATGTCAGAGGATAAGGTGTACCAGGAATATCTGGAAGAGGCATTAAATCCTGAATCAGTATAGGAGGATGCTATTTTGCCTGGCGATAGAGGCATTTTCGAAACAGAACAGAAGTCGGGCGAACGCGAAAAGTAGTAAGGCACTCTTAATTCAAGAAAAATATACAGAAATGAACTACAATGAATTCAGAACAGGACCCGAATGAAATTGCAGCTTCGGAAAATTCCGATAAAATTCGTCGGGTGGATATGTTACGAGAATTACTGTCGCGCTATTCCGAAGAACTCCCTCTCTCGGAAACACAGCATGACGAAATAGAGCGGAAGCTGACGGCCTATCATAACCGACCAACTCAGCAAGAACCCTGGGCAGAAGTAAAAGCGCGTATCCGGTCGAAATCCTGAGGAATTACAGATGTTTCATTTAATAAGAGCGCTCGATTCTCATGCTGTCCCACTGACTTCATCGTAGCAGTCTCGCTTCTATTGATGGAATCCCAAGAAGAAGCAGAAGATATGAAGGGTTGGTCAGTGAAAGATTATACGATCTTCCGATTTCTGGGTATTAATCTATCCGGCTCCCGTCGTACCAGAAACGGGCCATCGCCTCTGATTGCTGTTCTGTCTTTCCTTCAGACTATTGCGTTTCCGTGGACCACTTCGTGTTGGAAGCAAACCTACAGGCCATGTTCTTAATGTGACATCACAGGCAATGGTTCTCCCTGCGGGATTTTCTGATGCCATAGTTTTCGTTAAACATCTGTCAGGTTCATCCGATTATATAAGCAGAAGTTTTTGGCTAATCAGGATCCGGCAGAACGAGGGAGGGTATCATGACTTTGTTGAAATGGGACAGCAATTACGATGTAAACGGTAGTGTTATTGATACGCATCATAAACAAATTATACTTCTCCTGAATAACCTCCACGAGGCCATTGTTCAGCATACAACAGAAGAAGAACTGGAATCCGTGCTCCATGGTCTGGTTCATTATGTTGAACATAATTTTAAAGTGGAAGAAGAACTGCTGAGGATGGGTGACTATCCATACTACCAGGAGCATCTTCTGAGCCATCAGAAACTCACCGAGAAAGTACGGGATCTTCAATTCCGCTACGATGAAGGGGAAGATTTAACCTATGATATGATGCAGTTTTTGACAGACTGGGTGATGAAGCATATCCTGGCTGAAGATAAAATGTACGAATCGTACATGAATGAGATATCGGAGAGAGCAGTAGCATAGGTATTTCCCCTCTGTATCTATTTCCTTAACAGGAACCAAAGAACATAGACGTTTCAACGTTGTAATAAATTCCTCTGTTACACATATACATAGATCATCTCCCGTGCCACGAGATAACTCGCCTGCTGAGCAGCTTATCTTAAAGGTAACAAGATCAAGCCCCTGACAATTATGGCTGGATCATCTGCCACTGAATTCCCGGGCAGTAGTGAGATGGAGTTGATGTTTCCCGGGAGTTTGAGTTCCTCTTGACTTCCGATTGAGATACGCTAATTTATTGAAATCATGGAGTCAAAAAGGATATCGGAACCTATGAGAAATTTGTATATCTTTCTGCTGGTGATACCGCTCATCCCGGTTCTGCTGAGTTGTGGCGGTGAGCAACAGCAATCCGGGGAACCACTCACTGACCAGCAGTTAAAGTATGGCATCGGGCCGGTTGAAAATGTGGAGCTTGGTCCGGTTAATCCGCAGATGGTCAGGCAGGGAGAACAAATTTTCCGGAGCCAGTGCATGAAATGCCACACCCTGGATCAGGAAGTGCTGGCACCTCCATTGCGGGACGTGGCAAACCGGCGCACTCCGGAATTTATTATGAATCTTATTCTGAATCCGAATGAAAATGTGATGCGGCATCCGGCCTTGCAGAAATATCACGACGAATATACCACCTATATGACCAATATGGGACTGGACAGCACCGCATCCAGAAAAGTGCTGGAATACCTGCGCAGTGTGGCGCCGGATACCACAGGGTAACTGGGAGTTGCCGTATTTATCCAATAGCACACGGGTTAACACAGAAACAATAGATACTCACGGATTAAAGAAGAAGAAAAGAGTAAAGAGGACAGAGGAAAAAGTACAAGCTGTAAGCAGCCGACAGCATGGACCATTGACGATTGAGCCATGATGACAGAGTCCCACCACTCAACTCTTATTGTGCGAAAAGACTGGGATTCCATCTTCCGGACAGAGGTGGTATGTGATTTCGGTCTGCCTTCTTTTTCCTAAGTTGAGCGATACGAGCGTCCCAATGGGATCCCTCCGAGACAGCGAAGTATCGCTTTACTTAGGGATAACCCCGACTTAGAAAATGTGTGTTTTCATCCCGGTGTACCGGGAGGAGGTGAACACTTATGCCGGAGGCATTCTTCGAACATTTTCTTTGTCGATTGGGCGATTTCCGGTCATAGGCCCGGCGCCTGACGGGATGGAAATACATCGCTCAATTTGGGTTTTTGATTTTTTTCAAGATCCTTTTTCAAGGTGCCTTATCACTGCCCTTTATCCACAGCCTTTTGCCTACTGCCTACTGCCAACTGCCAACTGCCTACTGCCAACTGCCTACTGCCAACTACGCAGTTCTCCGTTTCCCTTTCGGAACCGCATATCACAGGATGGGAGGCGTATCTTTTGAGAGCACGTACCGCAAAGCTCACTGTTCTCCCGGATTATAATATTCCTTATAATCGTTTACCAGTAAATACAGGGGCGGTTCATCCTCCTCGATTTCCGGGAACCGGCCGATATCTGAGTAGAACCGGTTATCATGGTCATCATCGTTCACCAGCGAGACCTCACCGGCCAGGACGGGGTTGTTGGTGGCCCAGAAGGTGTGATAACAACGGGTGGGAACGGTGATACTTTCGCCGGGATGGAGTGTAACCATTCCTCCGGGGCGAACCGTCCGTCGCATACCGTCTACTGAGATGACTATATCTGAGTCATCCAGTTCGCCTTCATCCGTGGCAGTATACAGCTGCAGAACCAGATTGCCGCCACCCCGGTTGATGATGTCCTCGGTTTTGGTCCAGTGAAAATGCAGGGGAGTGACCTGGTTGACTTCCACAACCATCACTTTTTCGGCATACAGTTTCCCGGCCCCCCGTTTAAGGTTCTGCAAAGTCCCGTTCCGGAGAGTGAACAGGAGGAGACCGCGCTCATGGAAGTGACCTTCTCCGAAATCGGTGATATCCCAGCCCAGCTTTTGGTCAACGATTTCTTCCACCTCTTCACCTTTTTGTTTCCAGTCTTCAGGAGACCAATACGCAAGCGGCGGTAAATGAAAACGATGCTGTTCCAACAGGGCTTCTGCATCCCTGAGAATCGTATTGATTTCAGATCGCTTCATAATCCGGTCCGTATCTATTCAATATCGAATCCGGAATAGCGTGGAATATCTTAAAGATATTTTACTTTCACTGAGAGTGTTTAGAAAACATGAGCCTGATGCACGATGCTAAAATTAACTTATGGTTATTATTGATATAACATATATACAAAATGTATTTCGGTATTTAGGCATATATAATTTATATTTTCTTTGCGTTCTTTGCGGCCTCTGCGATCTTTGCGTTTTCTAAATAGACTCTTCACTAAGAACAAACCAAATTTATCGGATAATACAGGAAATGTGCAAGGGTCTCGGATTTAACTTTTCCTTTCCCATATCCCGGTCTCCGGGTGTGTTTCCCACTCCGGAGGCCGGATACCCGGTTCATGCTGCTTCCAGCCGGAGCGGATTCTCTGCTGCATGGTTTCCCATTCCGGGATGCCGCTGGTGGCGTCCGGGCTTTCCACATTGAAGGCCCCAGCCGCAACGGCTGCGACGGATGCGTCATCAATGGATAATCCTCTCAGTATGCCTGCCAAAAAGCCGGCAATCGCAGAATCCCCGGCTCCGGTGGTTCCTGCGACCTTCGCCTGCAATGCGGGAGCATAGAGTTCCCTTCCCGTCCAGCCGCTCACCTGACCATGCAGTGCCGGCCCGGCCTCCCGCAGCCGCTGCGAATCCGGTGTCGTCCGGATATAGAGTCCCTGTTCCCCGAGTTTTAATCCGACGACGGCCACGCCCAGATCCAGTAACCTGCCGCTGACATTCTGCAGCAGTTCGATACTCACCGCCGTTGTGGAGTCGAGGCTCTCATACTGGGGATGCCGGAGCATAAACATGATCTCGTCAAGGCTCGGAAGAAAGATATCCACAGAGGGGAGAGCCTCCCGAAGAATCCGGGGCCAGTCCGCGCGACCGGCATCGGATTCCGGATCGGGATATGACATATCCAGGGAAGTCGTGACACCGGTCTCTTTGACGAAGCGCATCAACCGGACGAATTCAGCACCGGTGTTTTCATACATGTTGCGCATGAGCGAGGGATACCCGAAATGGAATATTTTTACCTGCCGGCACAATTCGGCATCCACGTCCGCCGCAACGAAAGTGTCATTGGTACCGGGATTATGCAGGAACATGCGGTCTACCCCAGGGGGATTCAGAACCAGAGTGTAGGAGGTCGAGGCCTCTTCTTCCACGACCATACCTTTCGCAAGAATCTCGGCATTTTCCCGTAACACCTCCAACACGGCTTTCCCGAACAGATCATCCCCGATTTTTCCCACCAGCGTGGTTGGAATTCCCAGGCGATGGAGGGCGATACCGGTATTTGAAACTGCACCGCCCGTAGATATTACCACCGGTCCCACCTCTGTTAATTTCCCAGGGATGAATAAGGACTCCAGTTCCTCGGAAGATTCGCGGAAAGTCGGAATCAGGTCGAGACAGATGTGCCCGGCAACGATAATCTCCGGAGTCGATGGGGCCATATTGCCTTTAATCCTTATTCCAGAGTAATGATTTCCATGGAAGCCTGGGATTTCAGGGCCGCCGTGAATATCTCGTGAATCTGAGTGGCTTCGTCAGGAGTAATACAATGAAAAGGCTGGCTCATTTTCTCCCCGTTGACTAACTCATCGCAGTAGGCCGCCAGCATCTGGATGAACGCATCCGACATGTTGAACTCGAAGATACTCCCCACATTCGCGGGATAGGCAGACCGATACGGCACGTCAATCGTCCGCCAGGCCTGTTCGTCGCCCGGCGCGTAGGGGAGGTACCGCAGTTCCCTGGGATTTTTGGTGCTGTACTCGGCGGAAAGATCCGTGCCGTATATTCTGATGTACCAGGTGTTCACTTCCCCGGGAGCGATCCGTTTGGCGGCGATGGTCATGGGAAAAGACTGATTATCGGTTTCAACTCTGGTAGAGAGAATAGCATTATCCCAGGTGTCACAGGGAACCATGTTCCCTTCCTCATCCGGGCGTTCGGTGACGATTTGTGATAAGATCGCACTCACCTGACGTGGTTTCCATCCCCTGCGAAGCGGAATATGCAGCACATGCGGGCCCAGATCTCCCATACAGCCATATTCGCCATTGATATCTATTTTTCGCTTCCAGTTGATTGGTTTATGGGGGTTTAAATCACTGCAGTGCAGGAAGCCGACCTCAACCTCAATAATTTGACCGAATCTGCCTTCGGTTAACCATTCGAAAATGCGGTAGGCGCCGGGGTAGTATGAAAACTGGGAGCTCACCCGCACGAAGACATCGGGATGTGCAGCTATGGCTTTATTAATCTGACGATTGGCCGGTTTATTCATGCCAAACGGTTTCTCGCCCAGCAGATGTTTTCCCGACTTTATGATGTCGGTATAGAATTGCTCATGCAGATTATGCGGCACCGCACAATAAATGGCATCCAGGGAAGTGTTTGCGAGCAAGTCACGGTAATCGGTGGAGAGAAATTCAATTGTAGGCACATTCTGTTTAAACCAGTCCGTGGTATTCTGATGTCTGGCGCAGGCGGCAACAATCACCGGTTGAAAATTCACATCCTGCAGGTGCATCCAGCGCCCGGCGGCACTGGCGAACTCCTTCCCCATTAACCCGCCGCCGATGAGACCGAATCGTATGATTTCTTCTGGCATATCCGTCGTTTACCTAAAATGAATGTGATCTGGTTCGTAACATAATATATGAAGCAACATCACAATGTGTTCGTCATTCTCGCATTGCAATGGACATATCCTCCTGTGGACTGTACTGATTACGTCACTTATGCTCCTGCTTCCACGCTTCGAGTTCTTCATTCAGTTCCGGCACCGGATCCTCTTCCGGAACCTGATAGCGTTTTCGCAACTGATGAAGTTCCCTGGTCAGATTCTCCAC
>CAYPST010000131.1:0-10509 GCA_964413425.1 uncultured bacterium | reverse complement strand
ATGATTTGAGTTATATTAATATAACTTCGGGATAAATCCCGGGATGAATACCATAGGCATCCCCTGGGATTAGAAACGACTTCATTCCCAGCGTTCAAAGATCTACTGGGCAGGCTAAATATCCATATTCTTTAATTCCATGAAGAGGAAAGCCATGAAAATCAAACTGATTGTCATTTGGGCAGGTTTCATTTTCCCGCTTGGAAGCCTGACCTGTATTTCGACTATGGCATCGGCCGGGACATCACAGATTATACCGGCGTCGTATAACGTCCTGGAATTCGGCGCAACCGCAGATGGTGAGACGAACGATACAGAAGCAATCCAAAAAGCGATTAATACATGTTATGACGAGGGCGGCGGCACAGTCTATTTTCCTCCTGGGATATATTTAACCGGAAGCTTGCATTTACGAAGCCACGTGGCATTATATCTGGATCATGGAGCACTCATTAGAGCGAGCAAAGATGAAGACGATTTTGATCCCTATGAAAAACTGGATTTTGAAAATGATGCGGATCACGAAACGAGTTACTTTCACTATGCGCACCTCTGGGGAGAGGACATCGAAAATGTCGCCATTCTCGGCACCGGCACCATCGATGGAAACCGCACCAGCCGTGGTGGTCCCAAATCCATTGCACTGAAACGCTGTAAACATGTGACGATTCAGGACATTACCATCCTGAATGCGCCGAACTATGCGATCAGTATGTTGGGCACGGATTATGTGAACATCGATGGGGTGAATATCTTCAATGGGTACTGCGACGGGATTGATCCCGATGGCTGCAAGCACGTGCGTATTTCCAACTGCCAGATCGAAACCTATGACGACGCCATTGTGCCGAAAGCGAGTTTTTCGCTGGGCGAACGGCGGGCAGTGGAACACCTGACGGTCACAAACTGTGTGCTGGCCACCAACTGTAACGGCTTTAAACTCGGCACCGAATCAGGCGGCGGGTTTAAATACATCACGGTAAGTAATTGCGTCATTTACAACAGAGATCCGGAAGGGCCGACCGTTTCCGGACGAGATACGGGACGGCCTCCCATCGCCGGTATCGCCCTGGAATCGGTGGATGGCGGAGACATCGACGGCGTCACGATCTCCAACATTTCGATGATCAATGTCCGAGCTCCCATATTTCTCCGGCTCGGCAACCGGGGACGCGATATGGAAACACCGGTTCCGGGAACGCTGAAGAACGTGATCATCAGCAACATTGTGGCCACCGGAGCAGAGCTCCCCTGTCCGATTGTGGGCATCCCGGATCAGAGCATAGAGCAGGTCGTGCTGGATAACATTCGAATCACCTATACGGGCGGAGGCACGCTCGAGCACACAACTGTTGAGGTACCGGAACACGAAAGCAAATATCCGGAAGCGACCATGTTCGGGACGCTTCCCTCTTATGGGTTTTACTCTCGCCACGTGGACGGATTAACCTTGCGGAATATTTCTCTGTCGCTGCAATCGCCGGATTATCGTCACGCGCTCATTGCCGACAACGTATCCCGCCTGCACATCGACTCGTTCGGGGCACAACAATCACCGGGAGGCGAACCTGTGATGCGATTTCATGGTGTGACCCAGGCGATGATCCGGGGCTGTATGCCGGCCGCCGGGACTGACCAGTTTCTGAAAGTGGCTGACAACAGGTGGAAGGAAATTAAGTTATCAGGAAACGACTTCAGTCGAATAAAGCAAACCTTAACAAACCAATAAAGGGGAGTACTATGACTACACAAAATACGGAGTCGGCAATTCCGATTTTTATTCAAACCGCGTTTCCGGAACAACCGGAACTGGACAACTGGAAACAGGTGACGCAGGAGGAGGCACAGGTGGTGTATGATATGACCCTGCGCAACGAACTGTCGGGCGGAACCCCCTTGATGCGGGAATTCGAGAATAACTGGCGTGAATGGACCGGACTGAAGTATGCAATCTCCACCTTTAACGGCAGTTCGGCACTCTACAGCGCGTTTTTCGGTTTGGGCGTCGGACCCGGTGACGAGGTCATCTGTCCCACCTACACCTGGATTTGCAGCGTTGCTCCCGCCCTGTTTCTCGGGGCGCGCCCGGTCTTCGTGGAGTGTGACCCGGACACCCTGCAGATGGATCCGGAGGACGTCCGGGCGAAAATCACTGAGAACACCCGGGCCATCGTTGCTGTCCATCTCTGGGGAAACGTCTGTGATATGGACAGACTCATGGCTATCAGCGATGAAACAGGAGTGCCCGTTATCGAAGATTGTTCCCACGCCCACGGCGCAAAGTTCAATGGCCGGCTGGTTGGAACCATTGGTCAGGTGGGTGCGTGGAGTTTGCAGGGAACAAAACCGGTCAGTGCCGGGGAAGGTGGCGCACTGGCCACCAACGATTCGGAGATTTTCGAACGGGCCTGTCTGGCCGGACAGGTGAATCGCATGGGCGGCATTGATCTGTACACCGAAAAATATAAGGATCTTCAACCGCTGGGGTTGGGCATGAAATTTCGCGCTCATCCACTGGGAATCGGTATTGCCAACGTCCAGTTGAAAAAATTACCCGGTCTCAATGCCCGGCGGAAAGAGTATGTGGAAGCAGTTGAAGAGCGCATCGAGTCGTCGCCGGGTATACACTCACTCAAAGTGTATCCGGGGGCCGAACGCGGCGGATACTATGCCTTTCCGGTGGTGCATGAACCGGACGAGCATGATGGGCTCGATACCGAACAGCTCATTGATTTGCTCAAAGAGGAGGGATTGAATGTCTCCAGAAGTCCATATAATTTACTGCACGTTCTGAAATTATTTGCCGAGGGATTTGACATATTCACCAGGAATAGGGGCCCGCTCGGCGGCGACTACCAGGGGTACAAAGAGGGGGATTTCCCTGTCACGGAAGACGTATTCAAACGGCTGATTTTCCTCCCGATGTTATCGGATCCCGTTCCGGGGGCGGCGGAGAAAGTAGGCGATATGCTGGAAAGAGCCGTCGGGAAAGCTGTGAAAGTATAATAGAGTCCACTATATCCCGTAAGGGATCCCCTTGGGAGAAACCACGAATTGACACAAGTGAACACGAATGAATTAACAAAATCCCAAATTGAGCGATTTATTTCCATAAATCGCTCAATTTGGGGAATAGTTACACCAGATCAAACCGGTCCAAGTTCATGACTTTGTCCCAGGCAGCCACGAAATCTTGAACGAATTTGTTTTCAGCATCATCTGAACCGTAGACTTCTGCTATAGCACGGAGCTCCGAATTCGAACCAAAGATCAGATCAGCACGAGTTGCCGTCCATTTTCTTTTTCCGGTGGCACTATCAACACCTTCAAACAATTCACCGTCATCATCGATTGGTTTCCAGGTGGTATCCAGGCCCAATAAATTCACGAAGAAGTCGTTCGTTAACGTTTCAGGATTGTGAGTAAAGACTCCATGCTGTGAACCGTCAAAGTTCGTGTTGAGTACTCGCATACCACCAATGAGCACCGTCATTTCGGGAGCGGTCAAGGTCAATAACTGGGCTTTATCAACTAACATCACTTCCGCAATGCAGTCGTGATTGGCATTTTTATAATTCCGGAAACCATCCGCCAGTGGTTCAAGCACGTCAAAAGACTCCGCGTCAGTTTGCTCTTCTGTGGCATCGGCACGTCCCGGTGTAAATGGCACCGTGATGTCGTGACCGGCTTTTTTCGCCGCCTGTTCAATTGCGGCGCAACCACCCAGCACTATCAGGTCTGCCAGGGACACCTGTTTATCACCTGACTGGGCATTATTGAATGCTTCCTGAATTCCTTCAAGCGTCTCCAGTACTTCAGCCAGCTGCTCAGGATTATTGACCTCCCAATTCTTTTGAGGCTCCAGCCGGACCCGCGAACCGTTTGCACCGCCCCGCTTATCAGATCCACGAAAGGTGGATGCGGAAGCCCAGGCGCCAGCGACGAGCTCGGATATGGAGAGACCTGAGTCAAGGATTTTGCCTTTGAGCTCCGCTATGTCTTCATCATTGATTAGTTCATGGTTCACTTCCGGAATCGGATCCTGCCAGAGTAAATCTTCCTCCGGAACTTCCGGTCCGAGATAGCGGGATTTGGGCCCCATATCGCGATGCACAAGCTTAAACCATGCACGGGCAAAGGTGTCCGCAAACTCATCCGGATTTTCATAAAATCGTCTGGAAATCTTTTCGTATTCCGGATCCACTTTCAGAGCGAGATCCGTGGTGAGCATCATCGGAGCGTTCTTCTTCTGAGGATCATGTGCATCCGGCACGGTTTCCTTCGCAGCCTCGTCCTTCGGCGTCCACTGATACTTCCCGGCGGGACTTTTGGTCAGCTCCCATTCATACCCGAACAGGTTTTCAAAGAAGCCCATGTCCCACTCAATGGGCTTAGCGGTCCAGGCGCCTTCAAGACCACTGGTAATCGTATCGGGTCCTTTTCCGGTGCCATAGCTGTTTTCCCAGCCCAGGCCCTGCTGCTCCATGGCAGCTGCTTCGGGATCAGCACCGAGATGTTCTTCGGGAGCGGCACCGTGCACTTTGCCGAACGTGTGTCCGCCGGCGATCAGCGCAACCGTTTCTTCATCGTTCATGGCCATGCGTTTGAAGGACTGACGAATGAATTTCGCAGATTTAGCAGGATCCGGTTCGCCGTTTGGTCCTTCCGGGTTGACATAAATCAACCCCATATGGTCGGCAGCGAGACGTCCTTCAAGGTTCCCCTCCGCGTCATGGCGCTCGTCTGCCAGCCACTCGTGTTCCGGTCCCCAGTTAATGTCTTTTTCAGGTTCCCATACATCTTCACGGCCGCCTCCGAACCCGAAGGTTTCGAAGCCCATGGATTCCAGGGCAACATTACCGGCCAGGATCATCAGGTCAGCCCAGGAAAGTTTTTTCCCGTATTTTTGTTTGATAGGCCAGAGCAAACGGCGTGCTTTGTCGAGGCTCACGTTATCCGGCCAGGCGTTTACCGGAGCAAAACGCTGGTTACCCGTACTTCCTCCTCCGCGGCCATCGGCCACGCGATAGGTACCTGCGCTGTGCCACGCCATCCGGATAAAAAGCGGACCGTAGTGTCCCCAATCTGCCGGCCACCACTCCTTGGAATCGGTCATGAGATCATGGAGATCTTGCTTCACCGCTTTCAGATCCAGTTTTTTGAATTCTTCGGCATAGTTAAAATCCTCACCCATGGGGTTAGACAGAGAGGAATGCTGGCGAAGAATATCCAGATTCAGTTTATTGGGCCACCAATCTTCGTTTGACGTTCCACTACCTGCTTCAGACATTGACTGTCCTTCGTGAAAAGGACAGCCGCTTCCTTTTGATTTTTCCATTTTAATGCTTTTATACCTCATTGTTATGAATTAGCGGTAACATTACGATTACACCCCTGTCTTTCATTTCCCCCTATTTTCAAGGGATTATGAAACAGGGTATTCTCAAAAATGTGAGGGTAATATGAAAAAATCGGAGGTGATTTCCAAGCAGAAACACGGGATTATTCCTGATAGCTACTGAGGCAGCTTTCTCCGTTCTGACTCAAATGGATTGCAGAGATTTTTGTGTTCTATGAATTCAAGAAAGATGAAAGCTGTTCCCATAGAACTTTTGGAAATATTTTTTTCTAGCCCTTGAATTCAACTCGCAAGTGCAACCAATCAGGGTGGAAAATTTGAGTCAGTTGCGATGCATTGGCAGCATAATTTTCACCCCTGAACAAGGGAGCACTTGCGGCAATCCCGTTGAGAAATGCTGACGTCCGGGTTGTCCATTCGCTTGGCGGTGGTGCAAATGGCAACCCATGCGTCTCAAAAAGGAAGCAACCGTTGACGAGAAGATGAGCGAGTCGGTCGAGGGCATATCAAGGAATGAGCAAGCGATTCTACTGCTCGGACGTACCATGTTATTTATCGCCTCAATTGGTTGTAGTGCCGCTGTCGAGGTAGGGACGCCGGTTACCCGACGCCCCCCTCACAGATCCCGGCGTGCGGTTTTTCCGCACCGCGCTCCTCAGCGATACTCGCTTCCGCGCCTGCTGGTCCTGCTGCTCTTCCCCGCAGGGAGGGTAGCACAGGTGTCTCCGGTCCGACCGTCCGGCCTGTGTTTCCTGTGCGGGCTGCGCATCACTGTTGCCCCCTTTCCCATCCCGACAACTCGGGATAAATTGTGGACGGCTCTCCCGTCCGCCGAGTACTACGGAGCAATCCGACTCCCGCTCCATCATCCGGTGCCCTTCGTGCGGTTGGTACACCATACCGAACCGGGGCCATGCCTGCTGCAGGCTTCAGCATTGGCCCGTCTCCGGGTTTCCCCTGCCGTGCCTCAAGAGCTGCATGCCATACAGACACTTCTCCCCCCGTCGGAATCAAGCGGGGCTCCCACGTTCCTGATACTTCTCTTCATGCATGCCATACCTCCGAACCCCGACAGGCGTCCAGAGTCTCGCCCTTCGCGACTCCGTCCTGTTGGCTTCTGGCCCGTGAGCACCATCGCCACCTGCCACGCACTACTGACTTTCGGGGCCAACGTGGTCTCAGGGAGCGCGGACTCCCTTACGGCCGACATGATTCCCTGTGTACGCTTCGTGTCCCTCGTTCGCTCCCCTCAGTCCATCCGGAACTCCTCCGGACACGCAACACTCGGTACGGGGGGCTGGCTCAGCCTTCCCCGATAGAGACGTCCACTCTATAAGAAGCACCACGCTTCGCTTGGCGCGCTAACGGCCCCAGTTCACCGGCAGCCTGGGACGTACATTCGGCAATCTCAACTGATCATGAATAGTGACCATGCCTTCGCAACACCTACCAAAAGTGACCTTGATCGATCCGGCCCTGGAAAATACGTCTTGTATTAAAAAGAGACATAGCATTCTGAGAGTTGACTAGCTCCTGCTGTCCGGTGCAACGGAGGTTGAGACTGTCGATTAAGTCAATAATCCTAAGAACGTCTGTTGTAAATATTGAACTTATGTAGTCTATATTTTCAGAAACAGACTTTTTCGACAGTCTCGTTAGGCGTTTTCAGATTTTGGATAGAATCGTTAGGTAAAAACTGAAATTTGTTCTGCAGAGGATACCGATTCAAATTCGATTTCATCAATGACTGATTCCTCTGCAACATAGCCCGGTTTAATCATTAGCGCTTCAATCATCTTATTTCGTAGTGATTCCGATGGGCCAATATGATAGAAATGCGAGAAGGTTTCTTCGGTGAGACCGTCCCAATGATCTTCTAAATGATCATTTTCGCGATATTTATTCTTTTTCCACATAGAAAGCGCGTAGCCGGCATCAAGTTCAAGGGTTCTTTCCGCTAATTCGACGGCATCCTCATCTGTCCAGGTATTGTAGTAATCTGTGTGGCGACCAATGTACGGTGGATCAAGATATACAAAATCATTTGCATTCACATTGTGATAGGTCTCTTTCCAATCGATGGCATGAAACGTCCAGTCCCGGTTTTTCAATATTTTCCGGATATAGGCGACCTGATTGACAATTTTTGTGACATAGGCCTTCCGATACCGATTTGGCTTATGATTGAATGGCACATTAAACTCCCCACTACTATTAAACCGCATCATCCCATTAAAACAAGAGCGATTTAAAAACAAAAACCGCAGTGAACCACCCAATGCATTAAATTGATCACGCATCTCGTAATAATACTCTTCGCCTTCTTCGACCAGAATTTTTCCATGTTTTTCCAGATATTCCAGAACAACCATTTCATCGATTGTACCAGACTGAATATCTTTGTACACCTGAATAATATGTTTATTTGTATCAGCGACAAATGCCCGTTGTGGCAAAATATTGAATAGGACAACGCCCGATCCTAAAAAAGGCTCAACCCATTTACCCGAACCGTCCCAAACAATACTTTTCGCAATAAATGGTACCAGTTTTGTTTTGATCCCCTGACACTTAACAGGAGGGACTTTCACATTATCTATGATTTGCGGAAGAAAATATTCCATACTTGTCCTCTATAGTAAATAGTCATAAACGGTTATCGTTTATAATTCTTCCAGTACTCTTCAAACTCCTCGACCGAATCAAATCCCTTATCGCCTTTCTTAAAATCTTCCAAATCATTGCTGCGAATCGATCCAATGTTTGTCGTGTTGCCACTTCCCGGTGTTGTTCCCGCGATCTTATACTTCTCCTGTACAAAATAGTCAATATTTGTGTACGGAGTCTGGAGTTGTGATGCTTCAATCACCTGTCGAATTTCAGTGATGTCGCAGTTTGGATTTCGGTCATAGAGAAATCCGATTACCCAATGTTCTGATACTCGTCATAGGGATACAGAATTCCCTTTTTACCTTCCGGATCCCGTAAATAGGATCGATACGAACCTAACGTAAATCCAAACGGTTTGACTTTTCCCGTTTTCGTGTACTGCCTGTATGTCGACTTGACTTCAACCGCCAATTTCTCTTTTGGGCGATCATCCGAAAACAACGTGAAATCCTGATACGCATTTTGCGGGGATTTTTCAAGGATTATCCGCGATACGTTTGACAATGGGCTCACAGAATATCTCGAAAATCCCGGACAAAATTTTCGAATCGAATGAGAGTGTATAGACCCGCTGATCTTTCGTTAAAATTCCAACAAGTCCCCATTCTAGCCCCTTCGGATATAACTCCTTGATTTCCTGAACAAATTCTTCTTTAAAATCGATCAACGCCCGCTCCCTTTTGCTCCAATAAAAATCAAAGGAAGTTAGAGAAAAAGCGCAGGAACCGAAATCAAATTCTTCCGCTAAAAATCTGAAAACGCCTAACGGCAGCGTTCACCGGCGTCCTGTGACAGACGGGCGGAATTGAACTTAGCTTTTGAAATGTGGCCTAAATTATCTGGAGCAAACTAGGTGAAAATTTTCCCTCCAAAATGTCTTAATTTGACTGGGTTTCCTGATAACCTGGCCAGCCAAAACCGCCGCAGCTCAAGACGTCCGGTGCAATGCGAGGTTAGGATGAATTTTTCTAAATAATCAAATAGCAAAAGGAATTTATTTTTTCCTTTTCAATTAATTGACGGAACCGCTTTAGTTAGGAAAGTAAATATTTTTTCAGTACCAATTATCCAACATTTCCAGCTCCAATGTCAATCCAATTTGAAACAACATCTGGTTCTTTATAATTCCTATCGTAATGTGCAGAAGATTTAGGGAAATATTCACAATAATATTTAATCATATTCGCTACGCATATTAACAAATGACCTATTGCTGCTTCCATTAATTCTCTTCTAACATCAAACGCTTTTGCTTGACTTACTTGAGTAGCACTTATATTTCCTGAATGCGCATGCTCACATAAATAGCTATACATAATTTTTGAATTTAACTCACTGAAACCTGCTGATTGTGCAATTTTTACCCAACCTTTTGAACGCCATTTAGTCTTTTTTAGTTTTTTAAAGTATCTATTCTGTCGTTTTTCTGACAACTTATGAAAATGTGAATTTCTTTTTACTTCTCCTTCAAGTTCCTCAATTAGCTTCTTTTCTTCTTCTAATTTTTTAATACTTTCGTCTAAAGTAGCAGGAAATTCTTGTCGTTGATATAACCCTGATAATTCCCAAGATTGATACCTAAGGTCAATTTCCTCTGTATCAACACTATCTATAAAAATATAATAGAATATTAGAAAAGTTTCGAAAGCGGCTCTTACTAGAACATTAACTGATGGAGGATCTGGAAAATCTTTAATGGGTATCTTTAAATCCTCAAGATTTATTCCTCGCCATATGTATAATATGCTTAGTGTATGGCTAAAAAATTTCTTTGCTAATCCCTCAGCATCAATTATCCGCAAATCATTTTTTGCAGGAGTACCTTTATTAGCTTCTATTACGCCAATTAATATATCTGTCAGTTTTACTAAATCTTTATACTTATCATTCATTTTTCTTCTCCTTCATACAAAATACAATATGGCTATCAAGTTAACTCAGTATAGGTAACTGGATTCCCATGGATACCGGCATACAGCAATCGGTCAAACAACTGGTCGTGCCAAAAGCGCCGGTTAAATCGATAACAAAATTCCGCGAGATACGCCCTCAGATGTTTCTCTCCGATTCCATGATAGGTGCCGGCAATGAATGCTTTGGCGTTACTGATGAGAGTATGCACCCAGCGGAATGCCTCACTCAGGTCCGCCTGATAGGCTTTCACCCATGTAAAATCTTCGACGGATAGGCAGGCGCTCCGGTCTCATCATTGGCGTAGTTTACATCGAATATGGAGGTATCCACCTGGCGCTTCCACCAGTTCATGAATTGCCCATTCCAACGTCCCGGGCGGCAATTGATCTTCAAGGGAAATCGGCAGCAGGATCATCTGGCTATAATTATGCGCTTTATAGGTCGCCATCTGTGCCTCTATCTGATTGGTTTATCAAGAGCTTAATATAGCTAACTATCAGATCGAAGGCGACACTTTTTGTACATATTCCTGAAAAAGTTCCCGGCGTCTACTAGCTCAGGATGGG
>CAYPST010000130.1:0-10627 GCA_964413425.1 uncultured bacterium | reverse complement strand
GGTACGTGCCTGTGACTGTTCCGCCTTTTGACCGCAGCCGAACAGGATAAGAACCACTAATTGGAAAATAAGTAGGGAATAGGTACGCATATTTAAGAATGATATCCTTTTGGTATAATCAATTAAAGTAGTACAATGACATGGATTTCAAGTCTGGGCTCAGGGTTCTGGCCTGTTTTTTCGCTGTAATCCTGCCAAATCCATCCAAAAAAGTAAATCCGAAAGTGTTCAACTTTTATTTTACATCTAACCACTGCCTGTTAATCGATGCATAATGGCTGCCAGCATGGGGTCATTTTTTCTGCCAACGACTACATACTTTGATTCCCCGGAATCAAATGCCAGTGCGGTGTGGTCACCGGCATCCACCCGGGAACAGTCGGCAGTATCAATTTTCGTGTGCTTTTTATGATAGCCGGTAAATTCCGCCGGGTGTTTTTTTGGCTGCTGAAAAAGGGTGATCTGCTGTCCGTTATATTCAAGCGTATATTGATTGCACTGGCAACAACCACTTTCCAGCAGGTATATTGACACAACCGAAATGTCCCGCGGCAGGCTGTTTATCAAATTGTTGCGTGCCTGAAGCACCGCGGAATCTACCATTTCTCCATTCTCAGCTTGCTGCCTATTGTATCCTTTGTTGAACTGCTGCATAATTTCGGGATTCTCCAAACCGGACAGATATAAGCCATAATCAAACGCAAATTGATTGACATCAGTGACAGATACAGATTTGAAGAGCCTGACACCATGAGAGAGGCCCCCCGTCAGCCACCAGCCTCCGGCAAGCATAATCAACGATATCACGGCAGCTACCATCCATTTCTTAACTGTGAATGAGCTGTACTCATCTTCATTCCGTAAATCAATTTGGTGTTTAATGTCACTCCACAAGTCCCTGGTTAACTCCGGTTCGATACTCTGTTCTACTATGGTATGAAGCTGTTGCAACTGGTGAAGATGGCGGTTGCAGTAAGAACAATGGCGCAAGTGCTCTTCAATGGCCTTCTGCTCCCCTGCGGTGATCTCACCGTCAAAATACTTCGAAAGACGTTCATCTGATATGTGGTTGTGCGTTTTCATCATTAGTTAAAATATGAGTGATCAATTCCAATCCTGGTCAGGTAGTTTGCCAGTTGACTGCGGGCCCTTGCCAGGCGCGAAGCAACTGTTCCCTCCGAACACTCCATTACGTTTGCAATATCTGAGTAGCTGAGCTGCTCGAATTCTCGCAACACAAAGGCAGTTTTCAGGTCTTCATGCATAGCCTGCAATTTATCTTCAATAATTTCCGACAGCACTGTTCGATTCAAATTCTCCTCTGGTTCCGATCCTTTTGATGATTGCAGCTTTGACTCGTAGAAATCCGGTTCAACGGAACCTTTATTAAATTGACCTCTTCGTTTTTGCTTACGCATGATATCATAACATGTATTCACAGTTATACGGTAACACCAGGTCTGGAAGGAGGCGTTAAAATCAAAGCTGTGCAACTTCCGGTGGATTTTAATAAACACTTCCTGTGTCATGTCTTCGGCGCTCATACGCTCCCCAAGCAACCTGTACGCTGTGCGAAAAACGAGTTGATAGTATCGCTCATATAGCGTTTTGAACGCTGCACCGTCACCGCTGCGCGCTGAACGAACCAGCGATTCAGTTGAATTATTCTGTTCCATCCTGGTTTGCATCAAATGCCTATTATTTATTAGACGAGACTAGGAAGCGATTTCTTCCCCACTTTTTTGAATTAATTTAAGTGAAGTAATATCAGAAAACTGGCAGAGATTTGCCCGTCATTTTTTCTCAAGATTTGGGGGCATTATGATGCTCATCCGATATCAACCCTTCATTTAACTCTTAGGATGATTATCCCCCAATGTTCCTTCTATAGCATCCAGAATGGGGCATTCGCTGGTAGGGCCTTCCCCCTGACAGAGATCGGTCAGGTGTTGCAGGGCGTCCCTGATCCGCTGCAATTCGGTGATCTTCTCTTCCACGTCCGCTAATTTTTTCTCAGCCCGCTGGCGGACGTCCGCACAGGTGGTGTGGTCATCCACCCGTAGTGTGAGGAGATCCTCGATTTCACTCAAGGTGAATCCCAGCTCCTGCGCCCGCTTAATGAATTTAATCCGCTGGACATGCTCGTCGGTGAAAATTCGATAACCGGATCGACGTCGGGCCGGTTCGGGAATGAGGGCGCGGCGCTCGTAGTAGCGAATGGTTTCCTTATGCACGCCCGCTTTTTCTGCAGCTTCGCCGATCTTATAGGGTGACATAGGGCAGCTCCTTTGTTGTGTTGTCACTGATAATCCAGCTTACAAGAGAAATTACCGTTGTCGACGATTCCAGGTGTTAGAGTGTTTCACGGAAGGTCTCATCATCAGAGACTTCTCCGGGAGGAGCTCCGGAAGGAGTCTCTGGTGAGATCTCTTCCGAGACTGGTGAAGGACTCCTTCCGGAGCAAGTGTTCGGGTTTCAAATTTCCCATTGTTTCTAGATATTAATGCGCATGCTCAGGGTGGTGATGAAATCGTTTTTTAACCCGGCACCGTTCAATTGCTGAAGTATTGGAAGCTGGATGGCGGCTTCCAGTATTGTCCGGGTGGTAATGTACTGCATCCCGGGAACCAGATACCAGGTAGTGCCACCGGAATTCGGATCCGGAGTTCCATCTACCTGGTTCTTCTCCTGCCAGATCAGATTCGTCTCCAGATTCGCGTAGAGAAAGCCGGGGACGCCGTTTCCCAGCCTCCGGGGCATCACCCGGTATTTCCCCTGGGCATCGAGCCGGACGACCTGGCCAAACCGGAAGTTGTTTGCCGTACTGTTGTACTGATACGATGGCGCCACATCAATCTGCCAGGGCAAAGTTTGCCGGGTGAACACGAGCCCGCCGAAGTAATCCCAGGAACTGGACCCCAGCTGCAAGGGCTGAGGCAGGCGACCCAGTACATCGGTGGCATCGTCCTGCCCTGTCGGTGCTTCCACGCCAACAAACGGAGCGATTCGCCTGGTTTCTCCAATCTCATTCCCTTGCCAGAGGGTATATCTGGCAAAGAATTTGGCATCGGCCAGCCCTTGAACTTTCCGGGTTTTCCGGCCCAGAGGAGTGTTCACCTGCAAGCGCTTGTTGAGATAGGGGACAACTCCAAATACCGCCAGCCGTTCCGTGATACCGTGTACAGCCACCAGTGGTACGGCTTGCACGATAAGATCCCGGTTCATGGGACTCGGATCGCCTGTTGAACGGAGAAATTTTGCCTGCGTCCGGATAATTGTATTGCCTTCTGTTACCGGAAGAGCGGTATTCATGGTGATTTGCCCAATGGCCGGCACGGCGAGACCGCCTATTAACATGCTGAATACGGTTTTGATTATCAGACTATATTTCATCATCTTTATCCTTTCTTATAAAGTTTATTCTTTCTTATAAAGCTTACCGGGGCTGAAACCCCAGTTCCACCAGGATTTTCCGGACCCCGTCCCTGGTAACATTCCCGTTTTCCAGTGAAATATCAACCCGTTTCATCTCGAAATCCGCTGCAATGTCCACCGACGTGACGTGGTGTTCCAGTGCGGATTCCATTTTGGCTACGCAGTGTTCGCAGTGAATATTTGGAATACGGAAGGTGAATTGCTGTCGTTCACCGGAGTATTGCCGGCCTAGTATCCTACCGCCAAATGAATTCACCAGCACAGTGGTGACGCTTGCTGCCATGGCCGCCATGGCCATGACGGGAGAGACCAGCCCGGTCACGGCTAACGGGACGCCGATGCCGTTAAACATGAACGCCAGCAGGAGGTTCTGCTGGGTCTTTGTATACGAGTTCTCGCCGATAGTAAACGCCTCCGGCAAGGCACCGAGCCGTTCTCCCATCAGGATGATATCTGCGGACTCAATGGCGATATCAGTGCCCGCCCCAATCGCGATGCCCACGTCCGCCTGGGTCAGGGCAGGGGCGTCGTTGATCCCGTCACCGACCATAGCCACCCGGTTTCCCTCCGACTGCAATTGCCGAATCCGGGCCGCCTTCTGGTCAGGAGTCACCCGGGCATAGACCGTTTCAATGCCGGTCTCACTGGCAATAGCCCGGGCAGTGCGATCGTTGTCTCCGGTGAGTAACACCAGAGTGCGCCCTTGAGATTGTAAGGTCTGCATGGCACTTTCGGCGTCATCCCTCAACGAGTCGGCCAGCGCAAACAGGCCCAGAAACCGGTCATCGGCGCCCGCGCCTATCACGGTCCGCCCCCTGGTTTCCTGATCGGTAACCCAGTCTGTATGCCTGCCAGGGGAAAGACCATTCTCCTGCAGATATTCCAGGCTGCCCACCAGCACGATCTGATCTTCCACGGTCGCCCGGATGCCCTTACCGGTGGTGGACTGAAAGTCCCGGGCCTCCGGCAGGTGATCTGTCCGGTCCTCGGCGTAGGCTACCACCGCCCTGGCCAGCGGATGCTCCGAAGTGCGTTCTGCCGCACCCGCCAGACGAAGCAGGATTTCCTCAGTAGTCTCATCAGCAGTCTGGATTTCCACGACCGCAGGTTCACCCACTGTCAAGGTGCCGGTCTTGTCCATAACGACGGTATCAATATTCTTCATGACCTGGAAGGCGTCACCGGAACGCATGAGGATGCCCCGGTCCGCAGCCATGCCCCCACCCCGGATCATGGCCAGGGGCGTGGCCATCCCCAGGGCGCAGGGATAGCCCATGACAAACACCGCCAACATGGTGAAGATGGCTCGCACGGGTTGGAGGCTGCCGGTTACCAGCCAGCTGCCAACAGTCCAGATGAGCAGTGCCAGCCCGGCAAAAGCGATGACACCGGGGACATAATACTTCAGCACCTGGTCCACCAGCTGCAAAAGGCCCGGTTTCATGGCCCGGGCTTCCTCGATCTGGCGAGACACCTGCTGAAGGAAGGTGTCCTCTCCCACCTTCGTGACTTTGACCACCAGGGTCCCGGTCTGATTCACGGCGCCGCCCACGACGTCATCACCTTCCCCTTTCTCTTCCGGGACGGACTCTCCGGTGACAAGACTCTCATCGACTCCGGAGCGCCCCCGCACAATCACTCCGTCGATGGGAATACTTTCGCCAGGACGAATTCGCACCCGATCCCCCAGCCGGAGGTCATCAACGGGCAATTCCTGTTCCTGGTCATCGCCGTCAAGCCGGCGGGCGGTATTCGGCCGGAGATCCAGCAGTTTCCGCACTGCGTTCGACGCCCGGGCCCGCACCGTGTTGGATGCCCAGCCGGAGAGAATATGATAGGTGGTGATGAACACCGATACCCCGAAGAATTCCGCCGCGGGGAAGACCGGGGAGACCAGCCCCGCAAACCCGCCGGCCAGCCCGGAGAAGGCACCGAATTCCAGCAACACGTGCTGGTTCAGGATCCCCCGGCCCAGGGAGTGATACGCCTTTTTCAAAATATACCATCCGGGCCAGAATACAGTGACGAGCGCCAAAACTAAAGTTATCCATGGAAACCAGAAACTCCGGATTCCCAACCACATTGCTATCATAATTCCGAGGGTAACCGCGGTAAATCCTCCTGCCCACACCAACCTATTCCGATGAGTTTGGAGCTCCTGCTGTTGTTCCTCAAACGCCTTCAGTTTATCGCTATCGCGTATCGAATACCCGAGGTCCTCAAGCATTTTCTTCAGCTCGGACTCTGCCACCTTGTGATCATCATACTGAATCAACACCTGCTCGTGTGCCAGGCTGATATGAGTTTGGTGTACTCCTGCCATGCCACCAAACGCCTGTTCGATACTCTGGGCGCAGAAAGAACACGCCATCCCCCCGATATGGAATTGGACGCGAGCCATGGGTCAATCCGCTTTCTTTATTTGACTATTCTGAGCCCACAGAGAACCCGAGACGGTCAATGGTGGCACGAATCTGGTTCTCCTTCACCCGGTCCGGAGTATAATCAATCCGTCCCCGGCCCGCTTTGTGGTCAATGGTCTCCTGCCGGATCCCCGCCCGCTGTTCCAGGGCAGAGGTAAGCCGCGAGGCGCATCCACCGCAATGCAGGCCCTCAATGTTGAGTTCCAGTTGGGCAACCGATGTGGGTGTCTCCGCCTGTGTGACCTCTGCCATGAGTCATGTCTTCCTTTCGCGTGATTTTGGAATGTATGAAGTGCTTTTCTGGCTGGTATAGGTGATTTTTTCAGGAGTAAACCCGGCGTCCTTCACCGCGTTTTTCACCGCTTCTTCGGACACTGTTTTGCCCTGGTCCAATTTCAGCTGGGCGATCCCCTCATCCAGTCCGATGTAGACCTCCTGCACCCCGTCCAGTTTCCGCAATTTCTTCTCCAGCCCGTAGGCACAGAAGGGGCACGCAAGCCCTTTAACCTGGATGGTGACATCCGGATTCTCTATCTGCTTCCGGGTTTTCTTACTATCCTGCGCATAGAGGGCATGGGCGTTGAGCCCCATCCACGCCAGGATCACTAGCATCGATACTCCCAGGATTTTCCTCATCTGTATGCTCCTTTGATGGTTTTTTCGTGTGTCACAAATTTACGCTGATGTATGATGTTCGATGTTCTCTGTGATACATTGGATTCCTTTTATAAATGAATTTCCGCAGCAAACACCCACCGGTAATTCAGATCCTCTCCGGAGAGGGCATTGTACACCGGCAGCTGGATCCCCGGTTTGAACGCCCAGTTGCGAAAGGTGAACCAGAGATCGAAGGCAGCTCGAAGCCGACCACCTCTGGATTCCGGGATCAGTGTACCGTCCCTCCGGGAGGTTCCCGTGACACGGCCGTTCAGCTCAATCATCAAGACCACATCCGGGTTGTAATACCCGGTTAACACCGGACGAAACCCCAGGGCCAGGTCATAGAGGAAGAGGTTGCCCGCTCGCACTGCACCGGCCTGTCCGGTATTGATTCGGTACCGGCCGGTGCCCCAGTACATCCACCGCCGCCCCTCGTAAGCCGCGGTAAGCCCCCCAATGACTCCTGTGGCCTGATCGTAGAGTGGCAGGGACAGTCCCCCGATTACGGCTGCGTGATAGACCCCGCCAATGAGGTCGCGGCGAAAAAAGCGATACTTTGACCGGATGCCCATTTCCTCAAAGCGCTCAGTAAAGGGCTGTGCAGAACCAAAATTCTGGTGCGTTTCCGCCAGCACGGCCCAGTTGGAGGTAATGCCGTAGAGCGCATGATAATCAAGATTCCAGTGGCGACCTTCCGTCGTCACCTCCTGTTCCAATCCCATTTCGTATCCGAATCCGTTGTCCCAGATAGTCCGGGGACCAACCCCAAAGGCTGGCTCATGAGCCAGCACATGCCCTGACAGCGTCCAGGATACACTCAAGACTATCCCGAGAACCACCATAATACGGAGTCGGGCATTCCCGGAGCTTCTATTCCGTGCCTTCCTTTTCAGTATGTTCTTTATTTCGATGCCGTGCATTGCGTGTTTACTCCCTATTTGCATTTCAATTCGTACGAATGATTATTCTTCATGGATGGCTCTGTTGTTTCCTATTTACACTCCCAAGGTGCGTAGTATAGGCGTCAGGGCATACGAGACAAACGCCCCGACAACATAGATGCTCACCGACGTCCAGAACATCACTTTGGTGTACTTGCCTGCGACTTCACAACCCTGGCCTCCAGTAATAGAGCATGCAACGGTTCCTTTGGGCAAGAGTGTCAGGACTCCACTCAGGACAATCATCACCCCGGATCCCAGGAATATCCAGCCTTTATAGTGCGATAACGGGATCAGCCAGGGGAGGGTGCTGGTGAGTCCAACCACCGCCGCCCCGCTGGCGATGGTTGAGACGGCTGCTGGCAATGCGCAGCAGAGCAGGGTTCCGGTGGAGGTAAACAGGGCAAAAAAACTGCTGAACCGCTGCTGCCATCCCGACCGATTATGTTTTATTTGACTAGGGCTTTCCATCACATAGACTTTCTCACATTGTATATTTTCACCTGTTACGACTCTAATATAAACCCTGTACTATGGTACGGAGTCAAGGGGAAATTTATCCGGCCAGTATCCATCCCGGTTTTCTGTGAATCCAGCCATCTGCACTCATTTTCTGGGGTGCTCATTTTTCCTCGAAGGTGGCCTCACTAACCGCCTGACTTTGGGAGCATGCGAATGGATTTACCACTGGTCTGGGTTGTCTTCACTTCGCAGATTTTATTGAAAATTCCAGGAAATTTAAATTCTGAAAGAAGTCATCAGTCAGAACATCCGGTTTAGTCCTTTTTCCAGTGAACAATCCTGAAAAAACACAACTTCCGGAGGTCCTTGTTCAATAATAATCCTCAGATGAAAGTGTTCAATTAAGACAGATACACCTTCTCCACATAACGGCCCCAGTTCACCGATAGCCTGTAAGGGAGATTCGGCAATCTGTTTCGATCTGGAAAAGTGGCTAATCCTTCCAACATTCGTTCAAAATTGCGTTCCCCTCATTAAGCCCTTGAATATGCACTGCGCTCTTAAAAGGGACATCACCTTCCAAGACCTGAACAGTACCTGCTGCCCGGTATCCCGAAGATCTCTTCGAGGCAACAGAGCAAGAGGGCGCGCAATGTATTCCCAAACAAGCCGCTTTTTAGGATAAAAGATCAAACCCGCTCTGTCGCATTTTCCACTCTTGTAGACAGATACTTATTTTAGTTTGAATTCAAACTAAAATTCTCCTATATTAGTTGGAGATCAAACTAAATACAGAGGACAGGATGTCTGAATTACAATCTGTCGGAAAATTAATATCGATCCTTCACCGGAAGGCCCAGGTCTATTTTCAGCAACAATTAAAACCACTGGAATTGAGCCATGGGCAGGTGAAAATCTTCATCTATCTGGCACGGAATGACGGGGTCACTCAACGGGAACTCACCGATGCGTTCCAGTTAGACAAGAGCAGCACTTCCTTTCTCATCAATACCATGGTCAAAAAAGGATTTGTCCGAAAAGCACCCCATCCTGAAGATCGGCGATCGCAGATCCTGTCACTGACTAACAAAGGCCACGCCATGGAACAAGAGGTGCGGGCCATATTCTCCGGGTGGACCGACCTGTTATTAACAGAATTTTCTCCAGCCGAACGAGAGCAATTATTCTCGTACCTGCACCGGATGATTGACAATGTGAATTTTGTCCGGACGGACCGCGAAAACTCATGAGCACCACCCGCGAAGTGGATCTTGTCGCAGACCCAATTGTCCCCACACTTACCCGATTAACCTGGCCTATGATCTTCGGGATGCTTGGGATGGTCGTCTATAATTTAACCGATACCTATTTCATCGGGAAACTTGGGGTCGCACCACTGGCGGCGATGGGGTTTACCTTCCCGGCCGTCATGTTCATTAGCAGCATCGTCAGGGGGATCGGGATTGGCACCGCTTCGCTCTTTTCCAGAGTAATAGTTGCAAAAGACACCTCCACGGTCCAGCGGTATTCCATGCAGATATTTATCTTTGCCCTCACCTTAACCATCTTTTTTGTTGGGACGGGGCAACTGACCATCCAGCCGCTCTTTCAGCTGTTAGGCGCATCGTCAGATGTGATTCCACTGATTCGCGAATACATGGTGATCTGGTACTGGGGAATTATTTTTCTCGTCATACCGATGGTAGGCAATAACATGATCCGGGCCACCGGGAATACGTTCGCCCCAGGGATGATTATGGTGTTTGGGAGCATCATGAACCTCATTTTTGACCCGCTGTTGATCTTCGGCTGGGGCCCCGTCCCCGCGCTGGGGCTGCAAGGGGCAGCATTTGCGACGGTGATGAGCCGGGCGCTCACGCTGGTCCTCTCCCTGTATGTGCTGATCTATCGGGAGCGCCTCCTGGCCATATCTCGGTCTTCACTCCGGGAAATGGTCCGCACATGGGGCAAGGCGCTCCATGCCAGCGCGATCTTCTCCCTTGGATTGGGCCTTTTCTTTTTGCTCGTTGCGCAATTTTTCTCCGCGCAAATAGCCGCCGTTTTTAGCACCAATGCACAGGTGATCCAAATTACCTCGAACTATCTACAGATAGTTTCTTTCAGTTACGGTTTGCAGGGGTCTTGAGACTGTCAGCCTCGATACTCAACGGCATCAACCGGCCAACGATCTCTTTCCTGCTCAGCCTGCTCCGGATGGTGATACTTTATGTCCCCCTGGCATGGATCACCTCGGTGCTCTTCGGATTGCAGGGGATTTTCTGGTCAGCGTTTGCGGCGAATATCATGGCCGGGAGCGTCGCCTGGTATTGGCTGCACCGGATGATAACCAACCGAACGGAGGCGGGTATAACCGGAGAACCGGTATTCGCGAAAAACACTATGAGTCGGTGAAACCGGGATAAAGAAACTGACCAAAAGGTGAAATGATATCCCTCCGGTTAATCCACTGGGAGGAAACTTGTCTCCACCATGTAATAATGGTACATCAGTTCACATACACCTTATCCACATAACACCATTTACGGCTTCCGGGATTTTCTTCCGGATAATAGGTCATGGTGGGATGCCCGGTTTCCTGAAAATGCTGGGTCGCGTGACCCTGGCTTGAATCGCAACACCCCACATGTCCACAGGTGTTACACACCCGCAGGCTGAATTGTTGTCCACCTTCCTGACAGGTATTGT
>CAYPST010000129.1:0-10914 GCA_964413425.1 uncultured bacterium | reverse complement strand
AAGACCATTCATCCACGCTTTGACAAACGTGGTCTTCTGGATGGCGGGATAAAAGAACGGATCCGACCAGCCCGATTCATGCAGGTTGATCCATATCATAAGTACAAAGAAGACTCCCTGTATCGCATACAATAGACGGAACTTAAGCGATATCATACTGTCGTAATAGATAGTTTCTCGCTGCATAGGCGCATCCCCCGGCTTCCTGAGATCATGAGAAACCAGAGGTATCGGATGGATAAAATCAGTGGCCGACACCCTCATGAAAAGTATCCGCCTTAGTTTAAACGATTATATGATAGCATATATCATAATTCAGAAAATAACAAAGTAGAACTATACCGGTTTGATCGTCTACCGGACTAAAGACCAGATGAGATATGCATTAACGGGAATTTGAACCAATTACACCAAATTTCCATCTATTGGGAAAAATCAGGAAATCACTATTAAATTCTTATCGAGTCATACCAGCTCCCCCGAAATCCGTATTAATCCCTGCTGACTGCTCACCGAACACACGGAATTATATGTCCGCAACTCAAACAAGAGTTGAAAATCGAACTGTTACATTCGGGGATACACGGGACTCACCAGATCCTCGGTGTCCTCGTATTTACTCCGGCTGGCCCAGAGAATCCCCCGTTTGGTGATTTCCAGGGCTTCCGGAACCTCGAAGTCGGTCACCTGATGTCCCAGAGACGAATAGAACACCCGGCCGTTTCCATACACTTTCTTCCAGACTACCGGCATCACCGTCCCTTCAATCCAGGGAGCATGTTCAGCGGCAAAGGTGGTTGTGGCCAGCACCTTATTCGCCGGATCGACGTGCATGTAATACTGTTCCGAATGCATTTTGAAATTGCTGATCCCTTTCGTTACCGAATCAGCATGATCGGTGATATTCACCTCGTAATCGATGACACCACCCGGATGCGCCACCCATTGTCCGCCGACCATAAACTGGTATTCGGTGTTCTGCCGAAAGCTGTCTCCCAGACCACCGTGCCAGCCTGCAATGCCCACGCCGTTCTTCACGGCTGAGAGTAAACCACCTGATTGCTCCCGGGAGATCTCGCCCATAGTCCAGACCTGTACCACAAGGTCCAGTGCATCCATCAGGCTCGTATCGGTGTATACATCCAGAGTATCCGAAACCGCCACATCGAAGCCTTCCTCCCGCAGCCATGGCACGAACAAATCCCGGCACGGCTCCGGATCATGGCCTTCCCACCCGCCCCACACAAACAGCACCTTTTTCCCTTCCGCAGATTGTGCGGATAGATTTCGGAACAGTGACCCGGTTACCAGTGATGCGCCAATTCCCACAGTACCTGCTTTCGTCAGAAATTCCCGTCTGGTGATCTCCTGAGGTTTCATAGGATGCTCCTTTTTTCTTCAGCTTTCGAACGCACTCATTCGCTTATTATTTCGGATAATAAAAACACTCCAAAGTATGAGTTCGTCGGAAAGGATTCAACTAGTGTTTCCGAAATACCGTTGAGTCAGCCGAGTGGTAAACACGCTGATGTCCGGTATCAGCGGCGGACGGAAACTTGATTGTATCCCCATGGTGATTCACAAATTCTTTGTTTCTGGCCTGTTAAATTACGAAAAAACGTATCGTGTCGGGGTTTCTTTTTCAAACACTCTATTCTCTGTTAGAGATAGTGAAGGTCACCCGCCTCGCCGAAAAACTGTCTTCGCCTGAGAACACCAGCCAGCAGGTGCGGCCGTCTTTGCTCATCCATTTCGTGGGAATAGACATAGTTTCTCCCGGACCGGTATCCCATTCCCTGGTATAGAAGACGGTCCGCCAGGGGCCCCAGGGAGTTTTCGATTCGTAGATCCCGAACCCGCCGGCAAACCTGGTATCTTCCCCGGGAATAATCTGACACCAGAGATATCGCTCCAGGCCGGCATTATAGGTGATACCGGATCGATAACACTGCCCGGGATTAACGAACACCGGCCGGCGCTTTCGGACGTCTTCTGTCCAGACCGGAGTCCCACGTTCGGTCATTCCCGCAAAAAATTGATATTTCCGCCAGTCGCGGATGTCACCCTGTGGCACCCGGGCCAGCACCATGTGATCCGCCGGCTGGTAGGCGCTGTCATCATCGTGGGAATAGATGTACACATACTCGTCCCGGGCGTTGGAATAGTTACGTCCGAAATTCAGGAAAGTCGGATACCCGAAGCTGATGCGAAAGTTCCAGTCCGCCCACTTCCAGGTCTCTCCGTGCTGGTCTGACCAGGCCAGTGTGGAATTGTCCGCATTACGTACCAGCATATATAAGACCTCATCCACCATCAGCATTCCGCTGGCTTTGGGGCCCTGGCTGCCATCTCCTACCCGCTCACCGGTTTCGGACCGAATGTTCTCACCCTGGAAATCCGGCGGAGTGCCCGTAATCCGGGCAAGCCCCAGGCTGAGTTTGATTTCCGTCCGGGGACGGAATCCCCAGCCGTCGCCATACGCCGTATACAAGGCGTTATCATCTCCCCAGGTGAGCGGCCAGTTATCGCTTCCGTCCGCCTGCCGGATGATGGCGGACGGCGGATCGAATTCTACCTGAGTAATATACTCGCTCTCCGGATAGGGAGGTTCAACGATTGCACGCATCGCCGGATTGAATACATACTTTTCACAGGCCCCCCAGAAGGTGAGATCGCCACCCGGCTCGACCAGGTCGCTGCCCATGCGGACCACAATCAGGTTCCGGCTGGGCACCACCAGCAGCACCTGATTACCGGCTCCGGCCCCGGCAAAGGCATCTCTGGGCACTTCCCGCCAGACGCCGTCGAAATTGGTGTACCAGCATAATCCGGACGCCGGCACCGGATCCCCGCCGGTTCGATCCGGGAGGGCAGTCCCGTGGTAGGTGACCGCTTCCTTCACCCACGATTCACTGAGGAGCTGTTCTCCCTGCCACTTTCCTTTGTTCAGCATCAATCGACCAACACGAGCCACGGCCCGGGGAGTAAACGATCCGCCGCCCCAATTGGCCACCAGCGGCAAGCCGTCAACTTCATACGTATTCCCGTAACCAATGGACCATGCGTCCTCCGGAATACCGACGGGCTCCATAATCTGCCGCCGGAGCAGGGTCCGAATGTCGACGGTATCTTTCCTTGCCAGCGCCGAGGTGACGGCGTACGAGAGCATCGCCATCCCGGGATTGCTGTAGGCATAATCGGTTCCGGGAGTGAACAGGACCGGTGTACTGTCTCTGGAGACGGTGAACGGATCCGGATCTTTCCGCCAGAATATCCCCTTCCAGCCAGGCAGGTTCATATGGATGTTGGTGCGTGACTCTCCCGCCTCAAGCAAACGCTGGCGTTCCTCCTCCGTGGGTTCGGCGTCTTCGATGCCGGAGGTGTGGGTGGCCAGATCCCGAATCGTGATTTTGGATTTCTGCGGGTGGGATTTCCAGTCCGGTATGTAATAACAGGCCGGCGCATCCGGATAGATGACACCCTGGTCGAGCGCCAGCTGCAGTGACGTACCGCCGACCAGCGCCTTCGCCAGCGATGCGGTATAATGGCGCCGGTTCGGCCCCCACTCCGCGGCATACCATTCATGAATGATTTGATCATTCCGGATCACTAGCAGCGAGGTCGTGCCGTGCGCGGTTAGGGTATCGGTCATCTGCTGAAGTTGGCGGGAAGACATGCCCTGGCTTTCCGGACGGGCAGTTTCCCACTGGAAGGTGTTTGCGGCTGCAGATACCGGAATACCAATCCAGCTTACAAAAAGTGCCACCAGGATTGTTTCAGAGCTCTTCAATATGGAAACGGATTTCGTTCCGGATATGAAATTCACAAAATCAGACTCCTGTTCATATTTTCTTCCGATGTGTTCTATGCAAAAAATACGCAATATCCTCGGAATCACCAGAGCAGAATCCGAAGCCATCCCGCTCATTCGTGATCCCTGGAGGATCGGGCACATCATTACCGGGCTGAAAAGTTACCAGACCTGATTACTGCAACCCCCGCCGTTCCAGCAACGGCTCAATATTTGGTTCGGCGCCGCGGAATCGTTTGTAGAGCACCATCGGTTCTTCGGTGCCGCCGGCTGCGAGGATGTTCTCGCGAAAGGCATCGGCCGTTGCCCGATCAAACAGGCTGGTTTCCCTGAACGCCTGGAACGCATCGGCATCCAGGACCTCCGCCCAGATGTAACTATAGTATCCGGCGGAGTACCCGCTCACAAAAATGTGCTGAAAATAGGGACTCCGGTACCGAACCACGATTTCCGGAATCAGGCCGATGGTCTCCATGGAGTGTTTTTCGAATTCCAGCACATCATATTCTTTCGGTTCGGTCAGGGTATGCCAGTCCATATCCAGATAGGAAGCCGCCAGATATTCTACCGTGGCGAAGCCCTGGTTGAACAGCCGGGCATTGCGGATCTTGTCAATCAGCGCATCGGGAATCGGTTCGCCGGTCTGATAATGCCGGGCATACGATTTCAGCACCGCCGGTTCTGCCGCCCAGTTCTCCATGATCTGGCTGGGCAGCTCCACAAAATCCCTGGGGACACTGGTCCCGGATAACCTGGGATAGGTGCAATCCGATAACAATCCGTGCAGGGCATGGCCGAATTCGTGAAACATGGTCTGCACTTCCTCAAAGCTCAAAAGCGCCGGTTTGCCGCCGGTCGGTTCGGAAAAGTTGAACACGTTGGTAATGACCGGCGTGACCTCTTCATTATACAGGCGTGACTGCTCCCGGTACGCATTCATCCAGGCGCCGCCCCGTTTGGTATCTCTGGGAAAATAATCCGTGTAGAGAAGGCCCACATGGGAGCCATCCGATTCTTTGACTTCGAAGACCTGCACCTCCTCATGGTACTTCGGAACATCGGTTTGTTCTTCGAAGGTCAGACCGTACAGTTTGTTCGCGACTTCAAATATCCCTTGCCGGACCTGCTCCAGCGGAAAGTAGGGCCGCAAAATTTCATCATCCAGTTCATACCGGGCTTTCTTCAGTTTTTCGGCATAGTACCACCAATCCCACGGCTGGAGTTGAAAGTTTTTTCCCTCGTCAGAGATCATCTGCTGCAGATCGCGGGCTTCCTGTTGGGCGCGCTTCAGCGCAGGATTCCAGAGCTGGTGCAGCAGATCGTAGACATTCTGCGGGGTTTTGGCCATGTTCTCTTTTAGGATGTAATGCGCGTGGGTGGCATAGCCCAGCAGTCGGGCTCGTTCCACCCGCAGAGATGCCATCCGGGAGACAATCTCCTTGTTATCCAGCTCGTCCCCGTGATTTCCCCGGTTGATGTAGGCTGTGAACATCTTCTCCCGGAGGTCCCGCCTGTCGGAATACTGAAGGAACGGAATCAGACTGGGCTTATGCAGCGTAAACACCCATTTCCCTTCGTGACCACGTTCTTGAGCCGTTTCCGCCGCCGTGGAAATCACATCCTCGGTGAGTCCGGCCAGATCGCTTTCATCCTCGATGACCAGTTCAAACCGGTTATTTTCCTTCAACAGATTCTCGCCAAACTGCACCGACAGTTCGGCCAGTTCCTGGTTGATTTCCCGCAGCCTGGCTTGCTGCTCCTCCCCAAGACCGGCGCCGCCCCGGACAAAATCTTTGTAATACTTGTCCAGGAGAGTGGCCTGCTCCGTGGTAAATTCGAGGGCCTCTCTCTGCTCATAGACGTCCAGCACCCGCCGGAACAACTGATTATTCATCAGGATATCATCATTATGCTGGGACAACAGCGGGGCGACTTTTTTGGAAATTGCCTGAATGCGATCCGTAGCATAAGCCGACGTGAGATTGTAGAAGACGTTACTCACCTTTCTGAGTAATTTGCCCGACCGCTCCAGCGCCTCAATGGTATTGGCAAAGGTCGGCGCCTCCGGAGTATCAACTATCTCCCGGATTTCACGCTTTTGCTGCTGCATCCCTTTCCGGAATACCGGCAGATAATGTGCTTCCTCAATCTGATCAAATGGCGGCACCCCAAAAGGGGTTTCCCATTCCTGATAAAACGGATTACTGTGCTGTCCGGAACAACCTGCCATGAGCAACACTCCTATAAGCATAGATACCAAAATCCTTTTCATGTGCATATCCCTTTTCCTGGTGAAAACAATAGAAACCACAGCCTGTCCCGATTCATCGGGACAGGCTGTGGTTCCAACAAAACGCTCATAACCTACCGGGATCATCCTCGATTTGCAACGAAAAACGGAAAGACATATGAACCGCATTCTCTATCTGGTTGCCCTCATCCGGCGGCTTCCGGCAGGAGTTTTTTCATCTCCTCTCCTGCCCGGTGCATGATTGGTTCGCCGTGTCCGGCGCAGAGTACCTCGCTATCCATCGATGCCAGTTCTCTGACACTGTGCAGCACCTGCGTCCTGTCTACTGTGACCAGAGGAATGGAAAGCCGCAGTCCCGCTTTACCGGTGATCGGATGCTTATTAAACATCAAGTCTCCGCAGAAGATCGCTTTGCTTTCCGGCAGATAGAGACTCATACTGCCCGGCGTATGCCCGGGCGTATGTATGATCTGCAGTCCGCCGAGATCCTCGATGATATCACCGTCTCGTAACTGACGATCAACCGGACAGGGCGGCGACCTCATCACGGTTTTCTCGCCCAGCCAGAACAGCAGCCGTTTCAGCCATGATATATAAGGCAGCGACTTCGTCTTCCGGAGATACGGCACCTCCTGCTCATGTGCATAAATATCGACGGCATATCTTTCAGCCAGGATAGGCGCACTGCCCGCATGATCCGTATGGGTATGGGTGAGAAGAATGGCCTGAAGCTGTTCGGGCTCGTATCCATCTTTCCGTATTTCTTCTATGATTTGGTCGGCATCGGTACTCATGCCGCTGTCAATCAGGGCCAGCTTTTCACCGAAATGAAGCAGATAGACGTTACTGCGTTTGAGACCCTCAAGTCGGGACACGTTGGGAACCACTTCTTTCATAAAATCCCTCGTCCTGTTCTTTCATTCAGAAGGAGTAATTGGTTTTAAGCCATCAGCCCTCCCTTGTCAGCGACTTACCGGGTCGCTCTACAGTTCACCGCACCACCGGAAATTCCGTAATCCGCAGGGTGGTGCATCCGTAGGGAATCAGGGTGATCTCCTCCGGTTCGACCTCCGTCAGATGCAGCTGGGGTCGGCTGTGGAGCAGCGGACCGGCCATGCTGCTGTAGAGCTGCCATTCGGGAATTCGCTTCCCTTTCGTATGCAGAGCAACCGGCGCGTTTTCCACGTTCCAGGGCCGGAGCGGGACGGTCTCCTTTTTTACTACCTGGAATCCCGATTCCGGATCACCGATGGCGGCCTCCAGCAGCCCGTAGTTCCAGGCATCTCTGGGATACACTTCCTCATAATCGCCCCATCGATCCGCACTGGCGACCTGCCGCCAGGCTTCCCTGATTTTCAGGGCATACACCAGCGGTCCGCGCTCCACGGCCACGGAATTCTCAGCCCACCGGCTGAACCGGACCTCCATGGGAAGCGATAACTCGACCGTGTCTCCGTCCTCCCAGGTTCTATCAATGACAAGAGTTTGATTCGTCTGTTCCCCGGTCCATTCCAGTCCATTGATCCGAACCTCCGGCTCCGGTGCCGGCTCCTCCTCGAAAGGGACCGGACCGAAGTAGCCGCTCTCCGCCTGGTGTGTCAGCGTCCACTCGATCCACGGCATCACCTTCTCTTTTAACTCCTCATCATCCAGGAGGTACGCCAGCGGCAGCAAGCCGTCCAGCCAGTACGGTCCGCGCTCCCAGCCGTCCCCATCTCCCCCCAGCCAGCCGTTTCGGGGACCGACCACCTTCTCGTACAATTCGTCCAGATGTCCGGTCATCCCGGAACGCATCAGCCGCAGCTGCTCCAGCAGCCAACCCTCGGGTTTCACTGCACCCAGTGGCAACGGAATGTAAGGCTTTTCCACCAGAGGAGACCGGTTGCCGAGGTAATGGCTGCTGTGATCTGGTTGCAGGGTCCCGACACGGGATAATGCGAAGCCTCCGAATACCAACCAGGCACAGAGTACACCTAATGTTATTTTCCTGCTCATACCGTTCCTTCCCATGGATGTCTGGTGAAGATACCTGCTGCTTATTCAGTCAGCCCGCGATAAAACATCCTTCCGACGATTAAACAGAACCACCTGATCAGTGGTTCTCACACACTCCCGATCCCAGGACTTATAAGTTCCAAAACCAATCATCTGCAGGAGTTGCGGACTTTCAGGACAATTCCAATAATGTAATTTAGCTTATACTCAAGATAACGAAATTCTCTCTCCGAACCAAGGAGCTCGACCCGCAATTTTCTACTGCGGGATCTGTGGATTTTATTGCTTTTCCAATCCCGAAGTAACCCCTGGTTTCACCGGTGGCTCATTACATTCATGCCCTCCGGGCTTCGGCTGATTTGTGGGGTATAATGATGCGTGCCACACTAGATGCCGATCGCCTGTGTTAACCAGAGTGAATCCCAACGGGATTCAATATAAATAGCCCCGTATGTCCCAATGGGATCCCTAAGGGACAATGCGGGGTGCGCAAAGACGCTTTCTCCACAACCCCGAACGGGGTTGAATGGTCCCTCTAAATGATGCATCCGGCCGCGGGTGCGTTGTCCGTTCAACCCGTTCCGGGTTGGGATCTGATTGCGTCGTGTTCCACCGGTTTCACCGGTGGCTATTTATATTCAAGCCCTCCGGGCTTGGGCACTCTGCCGGAGTGGCATCATAAGTGCCGGATAGTTCTGACGCATGATCCGCCTGCTCCTGTGGGAATCCAACTGAATCCTGAAAGGATTCAATGTGAATAGCCCCGAATGCAATTCGGGGGAGAAAACAGACCAAACCCTCCAACCCCGAACGGGGTTGAATGGTCCCACCGGAGGACGCAGCCCCTTGCCGGTGCATGGTTCGTTCAACCCGTTCCGGGTTGAGATGGCGTGAATTCCGGTAACCCCCGGTTCCACCGGGGGTTATTCGTGTTGAAGCCCTCCAGGCTTCGGCAGATGTTCAAGTGTGTAAAAATTGTTGCCGGATAGTAATCATGCACTATCCGCCCGGTTATGTAGTAATCGCACGAAGTCCCCTGACAATTCCCGGTTATCTGCTCCGATACGCAACAATCACAATTGTGATCAGTGTTAAGGGTATCACAAATCCCAGCATCACTGCACTGAAAACGGGTAATAGATCATGTCTGGTGGCGTCCAGAAGCACATAGAGTATATACGCCGCATAATAGCCCAGGAATAAGAATCCTTCCCAGCGATCGATCCGGTGTCCGCTGAAAAAGATGGGGAGGCAGGCCAGGGAGACGACGATCAGCACCGGCAGGTCGAACCGGAGGACTCCCGGCGAAACCCGGATGCCTTCCGGAGACACCATGGAGGTCAGCCCCAGGACCGCCAGAATATTGAAGATACTGCTGCCGACGGCGTTTCCCACGGCGATGTCCCGTTCGCCCTTCAGGCTGGCGATCACAGACGTGGCCACTTCCGGCAGAGAGGTCCCGGCCGCCACGACCGTCAGACCGATAATCAGCTCACTCACTCCGAGTGCCTGGGCCAGAACCACGGAACTCTCAACCAGCCAGTTCGCCCCCATAATGAGCAGGATCAGTCCCACCACGATGAATGCCACCTGCAGGACCCATCCATGGTCGTCCTGAAACTGCAAGCCAGTCCCTTCAGATATCCCGGTCTGCCGGGCTTTCTCTTCCCGGCGGCTCATCCGGAACAGAAAGACCGTATACACCACAATCCCTGCCGTTAAGACCAGCCCTTCTACTGTTCCGATCATCCCGTTGAGGCCGAACAGCAGCGTCACCACAGACACCCCGATCAGGATCGGCACGTCCAGGCGGATCAATTGCCTCGAAACCACCAGCGGAGTGACAATTGATGAGATCCCCAGAATCACCAGAATGTTGAACAGATTACTCCCGATGACATTGCCCAGGGAAAGGTCCGGCTGACCGGCGATACCCGCCCGCAGACTGATAGCCAGTTCCGGTGCCCCGGTCCCGAACGCCACCACCGTTAACCCGATGATCAGCGGAGCAAGCCCCAGCAGCGCCGCCAGCCGCGACGCCCCCCGAACCAGGAGCTCCGCGCCCCCGATTAACACAACCAGTCCGATAAAGAACCTGAGGAGTATTAGAAAACTCATGCCTATAGTATCAGGAACAATTCGGAATAAATCCAGCATCCAGCCTGCCAGACAGGCAACAGAGTCTTCACTGTACTGGCAGCGATCGAAAGAACAATGACAAAATACCCAGGTCCAAAGAAATCATCCTCATGTTAAAATCACCGGTAAAAAGCACCGATAATTAGGTGTGTGCATTACCATTGGTAGCTCTCCGGGCAAAGTCTTACTCTCTGAGCGATAAATTTGTGATAATGGTGCGAATGGCAGCGTTCCGGAATGAGACATTCGCGCTGCTGATTGAAAATGTGATGTCCCCGAATGAAAAATTGCTGTCCCGGAGTGAAAGCTCAGTGACCGTGAATGAAAAGTTTCACTCCGGGGATCAAAATTCGGTGTCCGGGAGTCAAAAATTTGACTCCGGGAGTGAAAACTTCGACTCCATGAGTGAGAACTTTGACTCCATGAGTGAGAACTTCGACTCCATGAGTGAAAACTTCGACTTCATGAGTGAGAACTTCGACTTCATGAGTGAGAACTTCGACTTCATGAGTGAGAACTTCGACTTCATGAGTGAAAAATTCATCTCATGGATCAAAACCTGGCCTCATGAGTCAAAATTTGATCTCATGAATAAGAATTTGGCCTCATGAATTAAAACTTTTAGGAGAAGGGGTCATCCTGAGGGGTTTAACTTAAAAATTTTATGATTATTAAGATAACTCAGTATAAATTCGTGACTCTCTGCGAGTGCTCTCTC
>CAYPST010000128.1:0-11180 GCA_964413425.1 uncultured bacterium | reverse complement strand
GTTACGCATGGAGCGGCGATGACGGAGATGTGGCGGGGGGGAACTATCCTGTCAATCCCGTGAATCCTGTCACCAAATTGGAGACATAACATGATGCAATTTACACTACAGACCGAACCGGTTATGAAGACCACTATAGAAGAAGATATCTACTGGCTTTTCTCGAGGGTGCTCTCGTATCCTGGTGATGATTACCGGGAGACTGTGGAAACGTGCCTGCAGCGGTTGGGGGAGTACCCGCAGGCGGCGGAGAGTTTCAGGCCGTTTGCCGAGCATGTCCGGACGGCGGAAACCACCCAGCTGGAGGAGCTGTTCACCGCAACGTTCGACCTGAACGACAAGCGGCCGCTGGAAGTGGGGTGGCATCTGTACGGTGAGGAGTATAAGCGCGGGCAGTTCCTGGTAAAGATGCGGAGCCTGCTCCGGGAGTACGAGGTGGAAGAATCCACGGAGCTGCCGGATCATTTAAGTCACTGCCTGCAGCTGCTGCCAAAGATGGAGTTCGAAGATGCGGAAGCCTTTGCGCAGAACTATCTGCTGCCGGGTCTGGAGCAGATTCTTGAAGGATTTGATTCGGACAATCCGTATGAGCAGGTCATCATCAGTTTACAACAATTCTTAACACACACTTACGGGAGTGACGAATGAATGCCGGATTCTCTCCCATGCAATATTTTAACGTGCTGCTGTTTGCAGTACTGCCGTATCTGGCGGTATTCACGTTAATTCTGGTCTCCACCATGCGCTACCTGCGGCGCGGCTTTACGTATTCCAGTCTCTCGTCCCAGTTTCTGGAAAATAAGCAGCATTTCTGGGGACTGGTGCCGTTTCACTACGGCATTATCACCGTGCTCCTGGGGCATTTCATCGCCTTCCTGATTCCCCGATCCATTCTCTGGTGGAACAGTCAACCGGCCCGGCTCTATGTGCTGGAGGTGTTCGCCTTTATCGCCGGGATTTTCACGCTGATCGGCCTCATCAACCTGATTATCCGCCGGTCGAGTGATGCCAAGGCCAGAATTACCACCACTACGGCAGACTGGATTGTTCTCGTGATCCTGGGATTCTCGGTCTTGACCGGATTATACACCGCCATTTTTTATCGCTGGGGCAGCTCCTGGTTTGCCAGCACTATGGCACCCTATCTCTGGTCGGTGTTGAAACTGAATCCGAACCTGAACTATGTGAACCCCATGCCGGTGATTTTCAAGCTGCATATCATCGCCGCCTATGTGATTGTGCTGCTGCTCCCGTTCACCCGGCTGGTGCACATCCTGGTGGTGCCGAACCCGTATCTCTGGCGCAAACCGCAGGTGGTGCGGTGGTACTGGAATAGGAGAAAAATCCGATCCGTGGAGGAGACATAATTCAAACGCAGAGATCGCAGAGAAAACTACAAGTGAAGCCGCGAAGAAACGCGAATGAACACGAATAAAATAATTATCACAGTTTCTGTATTTCTTTGCGTTCTTCGCGGGCTTACCTTAGCGGCTTTTGTATTGATTATGTATGTAATTCATTACTTAAACATCACCAAGACACCGAGGAATTGTTATGGCTGATCATAGTGCGACACTCGATATACCGGGAGCCGGCGAAGCGCCGGGTGAACTAACGGGTAATCCGACCCAGGGATTAATCGGAGCGACCATCGGATTTTTTGTGGGATTCGCTGCGGTGTCGTTGTTCGGTCCCACTGCCAAGCTGCTGGATAAGAACATGATGATGACCTCGGTTCAGCTGGGGTTGCTGGTGGCCATGCCCAGCCTGTCCGGGTCGCTGCTGCGGATTCCGTTCGGCGCCTGGGTGGATACCACCGGCGGGCGCAAGCCGTTTGCCATTCTGCTGGGCCTGTCCGCGGTCGGGATGGCGGGGTTGAGTGCCCTGTTGTATTTCGTGGGTCCGGAAAATTTGACCATCAGCTCCTATCCCTTGCTCCTGTTTTTCGCGCTGCTGTGTGGTTGCGGGATCGCCACCTTTTCGGTGGGTATCGGGCAGGTCTCGTACTGGTTTCCCAAGAAGAAGCAGGGTTGGGCCCTGGGGGCCTACGCCGGATTCGGCAACATCGCTCCGGGACTGTTCAGCTACCTGATTCCGCTGCTCATCGGCGTAGTCGCCATCACCGGCACGTATCTCATCTGGCTGGTGTTCCTGTTGTTAGGGATCGGATACTATTTGTTCGGCGCGCCGAACGCGTATTACTTCCAGCTGGTACAAAAAGGGTATCCCAGAGATGAAGCCCGGGAAGTTGCGTCCAACCAAGGGCAGGAATTATTCCCCCAGGGAGGCGTATGGGACGGGCTGCTCCGGGCGGCGAAGATCTGGAAGACCTGGCCGCTGGTCTTTCTGTATTTCACCACCTTCGGCGGATTCCTGGCGCTGACCGCCTGGTTTCCCACCTACTGGCAGGAATATTTCGGGAAATCGCTGGCCGTCGCCGGCGGACTGACCATGACCTACTCGGTACTGGCCTCGGTGATCCGGGTGCCGGGCGGGATCCTGTCGGATAAAATCGGCGGCGTGACCAGCATTATCCTTTCCATGACATTGACACTGATCGGCGCACTGTTCTTAACGCTGGGTATTTCCTTTGGGATGGCTTTGACCGGATTACTGTTGATGGGAATCGGCATGGGCGTGAACAATGCGGGGGTGTTCAAACTGGTGCCCCAGTATATCGAAAAAGCCGTGGGCGGCGGCTCCGGCTGGGTCGGCGGACTCGGGGCCCTGGGTGGATTTGTCATTCCGCCGCTGATGGGGTATTTCGTGGAAATCCAGGGAACGGCGGGTTATGCGAACGGCTTTGCGGTCTTCATCGGGCTGGCAGTGGTCTCGCTCCTGATGGTATATCTCCTGAAAAAATCGGCGTAAGGGAAACGGTTTATGCGGCAGAGCCTGATAGTTACCGGACTGATACTGTTAGTTGCCGGCACCCTGGTGTTCCTGCGCAGTGTGAATATCAACCGCATCGGAAATCACCAGGGATACGCGCCGGAGCAGCCCATTGAGTTTTCGCACCGGGTGCACAGTAACGATCTGGAGATGGATTGCCTGTACTGTCATTCCGGCGCGGAAAAGAGTCGCGCTGCAGGGATACCGTCCGCCGGCACCTGTATGAACTGCCATCAGTTTGTGTCGGCACCTTGGGACAGCGTACAGGTGGAAAATACACGGGCGGAAGAGGAAGGTCGGGATCCCCGGCTTATCGTGTCCGGGGAAATCGCGAAGTTGTACGATGCAGTGGGCTTCGATTCCGATTCCATGGAATACACCGGCCAAACCGAGCCGATTGTCTGGACCGGGGTGCACGACCTGCCGGATTTTGTGTATTTCAACCACAGCCGTCACTTGAGTGCCGGGGTGGAATGCCAGGAGTGCCACGGCCAGGTGCAGAACATGGAACGCGTGCAGCAGGCCACCGATCTCTCCATGGGCTGGTGCGTGGACTGCCACCGGGAGGTGAACAACGGGCGGGTTTCCGGTTTGCAAAAAGCGTATGCGTCCACGGATTGCGGAGCATGTCATTATTAATAAAGGACAGGATTCACAGGATGAACAGGATAAACAAGTGAAAAGGCAGAAGTGAAAAGTGAGAAGTGAAAAGTGAGAAGCAGGCGGGGCGAACGGAAGGAGCGTTATACTTCGAGTGTTGGGAGCGGAGTAAGCAATAAATAGCTCCTGATTGGAAAAGAGAAGACTCAATGAGAGAATATTCGAAGTTTCCCGAGGGTGAAAAGGTTAATCAACGCATGCTTTTCACTTTTCACTTCTCACTTTTCACTGGAACCGTAAGATACAGAAAGCACAAAGTCAGCGGATACATATTCAAATGACCCGACACGACAAGCGTAAACACTACCAGGGATTAGACGAGCTGAATGAATCCGGGGCGGAACTCCGGGCGATGGAGGAGGAATTCCCGCGGCCGTCTTCGATGCATGCCAGCGATGGGGGCGTCAGCCGGCGGGGATTTCTGAAGGCGTCGGGATTTGCCATTGCCGGGTCCGTGCTGGCCGCCTGCAGCCGGGCACCGGTGGAGAAGGCCATTCCCCATCTCATCAAACCGGAAGAGATAACGCCCGGCGAAGCCTCCTGGTACGCCTCTACCTGTCACGGATGTACCGCCCGGTGCGGCGTGCTGGTGAAGAACCGGGACGGCCGGCCCATCAAGCTGGAGGGCAACTCGGGGCATCCGCTCTCACAGGGCGGACTCTGCGCAGTCGGGCAGGCGTCGCTGCTGGAGCTGTACGATTCCAGAAGAGTACAGCAGCCCATGCGAAATGGCGAGGCGCTGCAATGGGATCAGACAGATGAGGAAATCACCGGAGTTCTCAATAATTCCGATTCCGGTGTGTATCTCCTGACCGGTACGATTATGAGTCCCTCCACCCGACACTGGATGGATCGTTTTCTGGAAAGCTTCGAGAACAGCGGACATGTGGAATATGATCCGATCTCCTGCGCGGCCATCCCGGATGCCCATCTGGAAACACATGGTGTTCGGGCGCTGCCAGAGTACCGATTCGACCGGGCGGACATGATCGTGAGTTTCGGCGCGGATTTCCTGGGGGCCTGGATTTCCCCGGTGGAGTATGCCAGAGGATACGGGAGCAACCGGAGTCCGGAGCCGGAGCAACCGGAGATGTCGTATCACGTGCAGTTCGAGAGCCGGATGTCCCTCACCGGCAGCAACGCGGATCGCCGGTTCCGGGTAAGTCCGGCGGAAATACGGGCGGTTCTTGTTCGGCTGGCCAACCGGCTGGCGGAGCGAGCGGGTCGGCCGGAACGATTCGGCGAGGCAGATCTTCCCATAGATCAGGGCGCTTTCGATGAGTTGGTTGATCATCTCTGGGAGGCGCGAGGCCGGAGCCTGGTAATCAGTGATGAGAACGATCTCGCGGTCCAGAAAGCCATCAATTTTATCAATGAGACGCTGGACAATTACGGAGAGACGCTGGATATCGAACAGCCGTCTTACCAGCGCCGGGGTGATGACCAATCGGTGCGGGAGCTGCTCCAGTCGATGCGGGAGAGAGAGGTCGGTACGCTCATTATCCAGGGGATCAATCCGGTTTATCATTTTCCGGGCTCCGGGGAATTTATTGAAGCACTGGAGCAGGTCGAGAATATCATCGTATTCGCCTCCCATCACAATGAGACCACCGAATTCGCGGATTATATCCTTCCGGAGCCGCACTTCCTCGAGATGTGGGATGATTCGTTGCCAATGGAAGGCGTCATCAGCATCACCCAGCCGACCATTCCTTCCCTGGATAAGGCCCGCACCCTGAGGCGCTGTCTGGCGCAGTGGTTCGGTCAAGCAACAGACGATCACCAGCTGCTCCAATCCTACTGGGAAGAATTTGTGTACCCCGGGCGGACAGAGGAGGTGCCCTTTCAGGAATTCTGGGATTATGCGGTGCACGATGGATACACGACTCTCCAGCCGCAGCTGCAATCCATGCCGGAGTTTCAGTATCAGTCTCTGGAGACAATCCCTGCTGCGGAGCCGGAGGAGGCATTATCTCTGGAATTGTACGAATCCGTTGCCATGCGGGACGGGCGGCATGCCCAGAATCCCTGGCTGCAGGAGCTGCCGGATCCGGTCAGCAAGATCACCTGGGATAATTACGCGAGCCTGTCTCCGGCATTGGCCGAAGAGCATCAATGCGAGGATGGAGATATTATCCGGTTAACCACCTCGGATGTCACCATCGAACTGCCGGTCCTGGTGCAGCCGGGGCAGCACGATCACATAATCTCGGTGGCGCTGGGTTACGGGCGTCAGGGTACGGACCGGTTTCATGATATCGGTCCCCGATGGATTGAGGGGAAGCCGACCGTGCAGCCGGGACAGACTATCGGGGTGAATGCATTTCCTTTCATGCAGGTTCGGAACGGATACACGGCAGGTGTGACGGAAGTGAGGATAGAGCCTACCGGAGAACATGCAGACCTGGCCCGGACCCAGACCCACCAGACCATCACCATTCCGGAAGAGTTAGGCGGGCATGCCCGGGAGATGATCCGGGAGTCCTCTCTAGAATCTTATCGGGAAGATCCCTCTGCCGGCAATCCGCCGGTGGAGGAGCCGCTGCAGCTGTGGCCCAATGATTTTGTCTATGAGGGTCGACACTGGGGCATGGCCATTGATTTGAACAAGTGTATCGGCTGTTCCGCATGTGTGATCGGCTGTCAGGCGGAGAATAACGTGCCGGTAGTGGGCAGAGATGAGGTGCGCCGGCGGCGGGAGATGCACTGGATCCGGATCGACCGCTACTACTCCGGCGATCCGGCGGATCCGGAAACGGCTCATCAGCCGGTGATGTGCCAGCACTGCGACCATGCGCCCTGCGAGCCGGTGTGTCCGGTGCTGGCGACGGTACACAGCGAGGAGGGGATCAACCAGCAGATCTATAACCGGTGCGTGGGCACCCGGTATTGTGCCAACAATTGCCCGTATAAGGTCCGGCGGTTCAACTGGTTTAAGTATAATCACGGCGATGAGCGGCAGCAGCTGGTGTTGAATCCCGACGTCACCGTGCGCAGCCGGGGCGTGATGGAGAAGTGCTCGCTGTGCGTGCAGCGGATTGCCGAAGCAAAAAACCAGGCCCGCCGGGAAGGCCGGGAGATGCAGGATGGCGACATCCAGCTGGCCTGCCAGCAGTCCTGTCCCACCGATGCTGTTGTGTTTGGTGATATGAATGACCCGGAGAGCGCAATTTCGAAAGCGATACAGAATGCCCGGCACTACCGGATGCTGGAGGAGATGAACTTCCGGCCCACGGTGGGATATCTGACCAAAATTCGGAATCGACCGGAACAGCCGGAGGAATCGACTCATGCCTAAACGCTTTTCAATCCTGCGGAAACCGATTATCACCGGCGATAAAAGCCTCAGTGACGTCACCGAAGACGTGGTACGGCCACTGGAGGAGAAAGCTACGCCCCTCTGGTGGGCGGCATTCCTGATTTCGTTCACCGTGCTCATTATGGGAGTGGTGGCGGTCACCTATCAGATCATGGTGGGCATCGGCACCTGGGGTTTGAACAAGACCGTCGGGTGGGGCTTCGATATCACCAATTTCGTGTTCTGGGTGGGCATCGGGCACGCCGGAACACTGATTTCGGCGATCCTGTTTTTGTTCCGGCAGAAGTGGCGCACCTCTATTAACCGATCCGCAGAAGCGATGACCATCTTTGCGGTGATCTGTGCCGGGATTTTTCCGCTGATTCACATGGGGCGGCCCTGGAAATTTTTCTGGGTGATCCCGTATCCTAATTTTCGCGGACCGCTGTGGGTGAACTTCCGGTCCCCGCTGCTGTGGGATTTCTTTGCCATCGGAACCTATTTTACCATTTCGCTGGTATTCTGGTATATCGGCCTGATTCCGGATCTGGCAACCCTGCGGGATCGCACCAAATCGAAGGTGAAGCGGTTTTTCTACCGGCTGTTCAGCCTGGGCTGGATTGGCTCCAACCGTAACTGGTCACGCTACGAGACTGTCTACCTGCTGCTGGCGGCGCTGGCCACGCCGCTGGTGCTGTCGGTCCACTCCATTGTGAGTATGGATTTCGCCACCTCGGTGATCCCCGGCTGGCACTCCACCATCTTTCCGCCCTATTTCGTGGCGGGAGCGGTGTTCTCGGGATTTGCCATGGTCCTGACTTTGATGATCATCGCCCGGAAGGTGCTTCGCTACGAGGAGTACATTACCATCGATCACATCGAGAAAATGGGCAAGATCGTGCTGGTCACCGGCGGCATTGTAGCGCTGTCGTATCTCAGTGAAGTGTTCGTGGCCTGGTATTCCGGAAATGATTTCGAGCGGTTCGTGTTCGCCAACCGGGCGTTGGGTCCCTATGCCTGGGCGTTCTGGATTATGGTGGGCTGTAACGTGGGGATCTCCCAGCTGTTCTGGATTCCGAAATTCCGGCGGAATATCACCCTGGTATTTATTGCCAGTATTTTTATTAATATCGGCATGTGGTTTGAACGATTCGTGATTATCGTGACCTCCCTGCACCGGGACTTTCTGCCCTCCAGCTGGGCCATGTATAAGCCGACCCTGATCGAACTGGCCACCCTGGCGGGGAGCTTCGGGTTGTTTTTCACCTGCTTCCTGTTGTTCGTGCGGTTCGTGCCGTTTATTGCGATTGGGGAGGTGAAAGGGGTTCTGAAGTATGGACGGGATCAGTAGGCAGTAGGCAGTGGGCAGTTGGCAAAAAACATAGGGTAGACGGGAGAAAGCAGTTGGCAGTGGACAGAACGGCAGACGGCAAACGGCAAAGGGCAGAAGCATGCGAGGCGCATGGAAGGTGCTCTCTGAAATTAAGGAAGAAGGGGAGAGATGTGAGCGATTTCAGGATAGACCCTACACAAAGGATTGGTACTTGGAATCAGTTGGCAGTTGACAAAACACAAAGATTGAAAATCGGACACCCGATGAATGGATTTTATAACGTGCAAATCGAAAATGAGATGTAACGCTGTGTGCCATGCGCTCTGCTTCCCAACAATTGACCCCTGACCATTGACGGTTGACAATTAACAACTGACAAAAGTAGCAAGGCTACCAATGAACACAGAGAACCCACTTTACATCGGCATATTCGACGACGAAGATCACCTGCTGGAAGCCACAAGAGCATCCCGGCAGGCCGGATATACGATTCATGATGTGTACACTCCGTATGCGGTCCACGGGCTGGATGAGGCCATGGGATTGAAGCGGAATAAACTCGCCTGGGTGTGTCTGGGATTTGCGTTGTTCGGATTGCTGTTTGCGCTGTGGCTGCAGTTCTGGATTGGAGCCATCGACTGGCCGCTGAATGTGGGGGGGCGGCCGTTCAATTCTCTGCCGGCCTATTTGCCGGTGACGTTTGAACTCACGGTGCTGTTCAGCGGACTGGGTGTGGTATTTGTGATGTTATTCCGGAATAAGCTCTTTCCCGGGAAGATGGAGAAGCTCATTCATCCGGCGGTGACGGACAACCGGTTTGTGATCGCCCTGGAGGAACGGGATGCCGGATTTGATTCTGAAGAGGTGGATGAATTGTGGACACGGCATGGTGTGCTGGAAACCAGGGAACTTCGGGGAGGATTGGCATGAGAAGGATCGCAGCCATCCTTGTGCTGTCGGCCGCCGTGATCTGGATTTACGGCTTCATATTTCGCCAGCAGCCGGACCGGCGCAACCGGGTGTACACGCCGGATATGTACAACTCGCCCGCCTATGAAACCCAATCGGTGAATCCGGTGTTCGCAGACGGCAAAACCGAACAGCCACCGGTGCCGGGAACCATTCAACGGGGGCAAATGCCTCTGCACTATGGAGCCGGAGACTCCGGAGCGGTCAGAGCCGGGGAAGAACTCTCCATACCGTTTGATTCGCTGACGGCTGCGGATCTTGAACGCGGACGATCCGTCTATAACAGCTTTTGCGCTCCCTGTCACGGGACCGACGGGCGCGGGACAGGCCCGGTGGCCCGGCGCGGTTATCCGCCACCGCCCTCGATATTTCTGCAGAACACCATGGAAATGCCGGACGGACGGATGTTTCACATCCTGACCTATGGCCAGAAGAACATGCCCGGATACGCAGCACAGATCAACCGTATCGACCGCTGGAAAACGGTGGCCTATGTCCGGCAGCTGCAGGATCAGTATCTTCAGCAGCAACAGCAGGCGCGAAATCAACAGGAACAGGAAACCACGGGGGATGAGACAGAATGAACGAGCGATTCACTCTTCCGGAGAAATTTTATCGGGTGTTGTACGTTGTTATGGGACTGGGCCTGGCGATATTCGTGGCTGGTCTGTTCCTCAAACCGGATCGCATCTGGCCGAATTTTTTGATCGCGGAAGTCTACCTGATTGGTTTGGGACTTGGGGCCGGCTTTTTCATTGCCATTCAATATACCTCCAATGCAGCATGGGGCACGGCCTACCGCCGCATTCCGGAAGCCATGCTCTCCATTCTGCCGTACGCCCTGATCGGGGTGCTGTTGCTGATTTTCGGAGTCCATACCCTGTATGAATGGAGCCATCAGTCAGCTGTGGCCCATGATCCCCTGCTTCAGGCGAAGAAGCCCTGGCTGAACATCCCGTTTTTCTTCGGCCGGTTGATCTTTTATTTCGCCGGTTGGATCTACTTCGGGCGAAAAATGGTCCGGCATTCCCTGGAGCAGGATGAGGACAACGATCCGGAACATACCCGGAAGAATGTAACCCACTCCGCAGTCTTTATTCTGTTTGGAGTGGTGACTTTCTGCTTTGCCAGTTTTGACTTGCTGATGTCCCTTCAGCCCCATTGGTATAGTACGGTGTTCGGACTGCTGGCACTCTCATCGATGTTCTTGAACGCACTGGCGGCCATTACCATTGTGGCAGTGATTGTGCGACGACTGGGATTCGACCATATCATCACCACAAATCATTTGAAAGATCTGGGGATCCTGCTGATGTCATTCAGCGTATTCTGGGTGTACATGTGGGTGTCCCAGCATCTGCTTATCTGGTATTCCAATATCCCGGAGGAAACGTCGTACTATATCTTCCGGCACTTCGGCGGCTGGGGATCGCTGTCGCTCCTGAACGTGGTGCTGAACTGGTTCATCCCATTCGTGGTGCTCATGCCCCGGGCCACCAAGCGGAACGAGAAGATTTTGCTGCAGGTGAGTGCCATACTCATGGTCGGCCACTGGCTGGATCTCTATATCATGGTTATGCCTGCTGCGTTCGGCCGGCAGCCGGTATTTGGTCTCTGGGAGATTGGGATCATTCCGGGTGCGCTGGCTTTGTTCTTTTTTGTAACGTTTCGCACTCTGGAGAACCGCCGCCCGGTTCCGGTGAATGATCCCTATCTAATGGAAAGTTTGCCACAGGAAGTATGAATTAACCAGAATCAGTGGATAGCATAGGGGGACAGCACGCGGATTCACACAGAAAAATACTGATGACCACAGATTGAAAAGCCGTGAAAAGTGAAACGTGAGAAGTGAAAAGTGAGAAGCAGGCGGAGCGAAGTGAATGGGGGACAAAATTAGAAAATCAGAGTAGGAGACAATACATATCCCCTCGGTAGAGAAATTACAGACTTGATTTCAGAATGCTCAAATTTTCATCTGACTATTAAATTGCCTCAGTTTTTGTGATTGCGCTGCCCATCGGCGCCCAG
>CAYPST010000127.1:0-11291 GCA_964413425.1 uncultured bacterium | reverse complement strand
CAAAGATCCCTTAGGGAAAGCGATACTTCGCGAAGCTCGTATCGCTCAACTTAGGGCTTTAAATAGTTGTACTACGATGCATTGAATTCAGAATAATTTGTATGACTATTAACTTTGCCCAGGAGATGACCACCTGCGTCAATGCTGCGCCATAGGGGGCCCTTCGGGCCTGACCCCCATTTTTCTCGTTCTCCACCTTACTAAGGGGGAGTTAGAGGGGGTCATTCGGTCAGAGCGTCTCCAGGAACTCTTGATCTCCACAAATACTGAGTAAGCTGAATAGCCATAATAATTTATAACTAACCAAGAAATATATGCTAATTAGTGAGAATTCCCCGACGAATCGGGGCAGGCTGTGTTCATTCGTGGTTTCTATAGTAGTTTCACTTATGATATCGGTAGTTGAAAAATTTATCGGCTCTCCTGTGCTTCCCGTTCCAGCTGCTTTTTCTGCCAGCCGAAATCAACGTTTCCTTTATAAAATTTTTCCGGATGTTTGATAGCCCAGATCTGTTTGTGGATGATCCAGTTATCCTGATCCGCTGTCAGAGCTTTTTCCAGCTCTTCTACTGCTGCCTCCTTCTGATCATTTCGCAGCAGAAAATTTGCATAATGGAACCGAAGCGCCGCCTCTGTTTCCTCAAGCTGCCCGTCCTGTTCGCCGCCTGATTTATGCTGTTGAGCCAGTTCCTGCCCTTCACCGGTCAGCCAGCCGGTAAGCAGTTCTTTGTCCTCGACATCACCAATATCGAAATTCTGAGGCCCATAGACCCGGCGTCCCTGCTCATCGAACAGGATGATCAAAGGCACATAGTTGAAATGAAATTTCATCCCCAATTTATTCGATTGATCCACCAGCGCGGGATATGTTGCTCTGGCTTTCTCCACCCATGGCCGCGCGACTTCCGCTCCCTGCACGTCCATAGCCACCGTGAGCAGTTCGAATTCTTCGGAAGCGTGCTGCTCGTAAAATGATTGCCAGCCTGGCAATTGTCCCCGGCATGCTCACCAGGAGGCCCAGGCAAAGACCGCCACCTTCCGGCCACGATAGTCTGATAATTTTACCTTCTTCCCGGCCAGAGTGGGTAAACTGAAATCCACCGGGTGCTCGCCCTGCTCCGGTTGCTCCTGACTATGTGTCTGCAGATCAAGCAGGAAGACTCCGGATTCCCTGTCCCAGACGTACCGGCTTTTGAGCGCGTCGAGAAAATAGTTGATAGAAAAGAATTGTTGATTTTGCTCATGTAGTACCGGGTTATCTCCGTCCCGTGAAGTCATAGGAATGCAGAGATCTCCGAGGCAGAGTCCGAGAGTTCCGTTGGGCAGGGGTTTCCGTTCCAGCCCCAGAGTTGAGGTGAGAAATTCACTGCTGAGATACAGCTGGTCATCGGTGACGATCGCCTGGGTGTGATAGGCGGTATCTGCAGCACTCTCAAACAACCGGATATGTTGCATAGAACCCCCGAATACCTTCTCTGTTCCCGGCAGTAAATATAAACTGATGATCCCGGCAATTGACAGCGTGTATATGGAGAAACGTTTCAGCATACGTAAATACCAATCAGGTTATCCTGAAACCAGCAACAACCCTCAGTCCGGATTCTGATAACTGCCGAAAACGGCCACAACTTCATAATACCACAATACATTGAACAGAACATTTTTCGGATCTGCAGATATGGTACATGGATTTCAGGTCTTTTCGATTCTGTTTCCATGAGTGAGAAGGTCGTGTTTATCTTGTAAAATATCAAGCGTCAATTGGCAGGCTTGATCAATAATTTCACCACCCCGATGAAAATCATAGATGTTTATTTTCGAGGTATCCGGCTCAATGAGTATATCAGGCTGTTCGACCTGCAGCTGAAAGTTCGCCAGTTTGGCTATTGAAATTCCCACCGTCTGGGTAAGAATCATCATGAATCCCAGATCAGCATCGCGTTGTTCCTTTCTTGTTTTATCAACCTCCTGCTGCTGGAAGAGTCTGGAGAGGATGCGCGAACGGGAAGTCTCGCCGGATTCAAAATGCTTTTTCACATTTGCCTCGCTCAACCAGCTGCGGGTTTTTGCCAGGACATTCACCCCGATCACGAAATCCGCACCCAGATCCCGGGCTGCTTTCACCGGAACGGGAGAAACCAGTCCGCCATCCACCAGAATTCTCCCATTCATGCGGACGGGAGTAAAGACCAGCGGAATAGAGATACTCGCCCGAATCGCTTTAAGCAGATCCCCCTCTGTGAATGTACACAATTCACCTGTTCTCAGGTCGGTCGTTTCCAGTGCCAGCGGAAGCCGCAGATCTGAAAATTGCGCCACCACAAGATTTTCTTCAAGCAGCTCAACTATCTTATCACCATCGAGAAGTCCTTCTCTGGAAATGGTCGGAAGAAAGAGTCTGATCATTTTGCGCCAGGAAAAACTCCGGACGAAGGCTTCCAGCTGTTCAACCGACTGGTATCTGGCATACGCCGCTCCCACTACTGCACCCATACTGCTGCCAGAAAGACAATGAACCGGTACTTCCAATTCATCCAGCGCCTTCAACACGCCAATATGTGCCAATCCTCTGGCCCCGCCACTGCCGAGGGCCACACCGATTTTCATGGCACCATCTCCGTCGTTAACAGTTCGTTGCATTCCTCAATGATTGTATCATTAAACAACCATCCTTGCTCGGTTAAACGGAGTCTTTCTTCATCAATCCTCACCCAGCCGGGAGAGCGATCCGCTAATTCAACAAAGTAGTGAGCTATTGCATCGGGTAACGGTGCTCCAAATTCCTCCTGCCACTGTTGCCGGGAGATTCCGTCGCGTGTTCTCAGACGAGTCAGTAAAAATTCTTCCTGCCGGGTCAGTGTATCTAAGTGTTCTCTCTCTTCAGTTGGTGGCAAACCGCTCCGCATTAATTGCAGGTATTTGCTTAAATCCCGCACGTTCCACCATCGCTGGTTTCCGGTATAGGAATGGGCAGACGGACCGAACCCTATATAATGGCTTCCATTCCAGTAATTGCTGTTATGCCGGCTTCGATATCCCGGTTTACAGAAATTGGAAACATCATAATGTTCGTAGCCCTCTTCCGCCAGGGCCTGGCAGATCAACGAATACATCTCCGCATCCAGATCGTCGGATGTCACGTGAACATCTCCCTGCTGCACATATCGAAACAGCGGGGTGTTCTCTTCCAGCGTCAAGCTATATATCGACACATGCTCTGCCTCAAACGACAATATTTTTTTCAGATCGCCGCGAAAATCATTCATCGACTGCCCGGGCAGGTGATACAACAGATCCACAGTGATATTATCGAAACCGGCTGCACGAGCCATGGCGACCGTATCTGTATTCTGCCGCGCCGTGTGTATTCTCCCCAACTTTTGCAGCTGATGGTCCTGGAAGGACTGCAAGCCGAGACTGAGACGGTTGACTCCTGCCTGCTTATAGGCCCGCAACCGCTCCGCATCCACCTCTCCCGGATTCGCTTCCAGCGTAATTTCCGCAGAATCCTGCAGTGGTAACAGACCACTGACCACACCCAGCAGCTCTTCCACCTGCCCACCGGTAAACATGGAAGGCGTGCCCCCGCCGAGATACATGGTTTCGATCTCGGAATACTGCCGCAAAAGGGGGGTCCAGGAGCGCAACTCTGTCATGAGGGCATCCAAAAATAGTGGAATCTGTTCGTCACGGTCCACCACGGAATAAAAATCGCAGTAGATACACCTGGCCTGACAGAATGGGATGTGAAAATAGAGGCTGATTGGTCGGTCCGAATGGCTCATCGTCATATATATTCCAGAGGTGAATTACTGAATTATCTGATTTTCAGTTGCTTCAGACAATGACTGCAAAGCAGATCAAGGGCGCCTCGTTATCCCTGACTGAATCATCTCTGCTGACAATGAATACGTATCTGCGAACAGTCTGCAATCCGGGCAGAGATGCAGAGTTGACATCTATATAATGAAAATGAGCGGAAGGCATATCCCGCTCATTTCTTCTCCGGTGCGTTGGCTTTGTTTGAGTCTGACATATGCTGCAGCAATCAGATACATTTACCTTACAAGATGGCCGATTCTGCTCCAGCGGATTTTTTTAAAGAGTTGGTACAGCGGAACGTTCTTATTGATTGAGAAATACGTGATCATTCCCTTGCCAAGGATGTTGTCTTCCGGGACCGGTCCCCAGTATCGGCTGTCCCAGCTGTTATCTCTGTTGTCCCCCATTGCAAAATAGTAATCCTGCTCAACGACGTATCGGTCTGCCGGATTCCCGTCAATGTACATCTGACCGTTCCGGAAGAGGAAGTCATGCCCATCCTGAATGGCGAGGTATTTTATAAGTTCAACCGGATAGTCTTCCACCTGATATACATCTCCCGTCTGGGGGATGGGAAAGGGGCCGTAATTATCCTTGTTTCCGTAACCGGGAGGAAAGATGTTCGGATCCTGCCAGTGCCGGGGTTTGACACTTCTGCTGGTGAATTTGGTGTTTTCGGAATTGTTAAACCGTTCGCCGTCGACGTAGAGCACTTTATTCCGGATTTCCACTGTCATTCCCGGTTCAGCCACCAACCGTTTAATATAATTGGTCCGGTCATGTAACGGGTATTGAAAGATGAACACATCCCCTTGTTCAGGCAAATCCAGGGGAGGAGTCCGCCAGCTGGGAATATGAAATCCGAATTCGGTAAACGGTATTCCAATCCAATCGGGAGTGCGGACACCATAAATGAACTTATTCCCCAGCACAAAGTCACCAACCAGGATAGTATTTTCCATTGATCCGGTCGGCACCTGATATGCCTCAATAATGGTCGATCGGATAAACAGGGCGATAATAATGATTAACCCGATGGATTTGACTTCGTGTAAAATCCGTTTCTTTTTTGAAGATGGTGTTGTGCCTTTACCAGTGGAGGATTCACCAGTTGCTCTTGGCCTTCTGTCTTTTTCTGTGCTCACATTCAGTCCTTTATCTTTGGGGGTCTCCTGTTCACTGCCAGATTAAACTTCCTCCCTGTTGGAGAGTTCCACTGCTCGTAAGATGCAGCGGGCGGTCAATCGGGCTGCCAGATGTCCTATCCCGTTCAAATCACCGGTTTTCTGTCCCAGGGAAAGGGCTACCGACAGATCCCCGTCGAACATGGTATGGGAGGGAATGACTACTCTGGCCAGTCCGTCCTGTGCCATTTGTGCAACCTTCATGCAGTGTTCCTTGGTGAGGTTCGCATCCGTTGCGATTGCCACCAGAGTGGTATTCGTTTCCCAGAGATTCTCCGGCTGCCGGTAGAGTAGACTCTCCTGCAATGATTCCTGACCGACCACCCACGTATTCTCCCAGGGATTGAAAATGCCTCCGAACGGATTCGCCACGACCAGGACCCCGACCTGTATATCGTCTTCGGTGGTGGCGGCACTGGTAGCCACTCCGCCCCGTCTGGTGAGATCCGGACCGTGAATATTCCCCACCGTCGCCCCGGTCCCGGCACCGACCCTTCCCTCTGATATCTGCCCATCACTTGCCCTATTTGCCGCCTGGTAGGCCATAGTATCATCAGGAATAACCGGCTCCGAATCAGAGGTGATATCATAGATAACCGCACCGGGTACAACAGGGATTCTGGTATTTCCGGTATCATAGCCGATTCCTCGTTCTCTCAGGTACTGCAAGACACCTTTCACAGCCGGAAGTCCGAGCGCACTTCCACCGGTAAAAAACAGCCCGTTGATTTTCGGCACCAGCCGGACTGGCTTCAACACCTCAATCTCCAGCGTGCCGGGTGCCGAGCCACGGACATCCACTCCTGCAACAGCACCATCCTCACAGAGAAGCACCGTGCATCCGGTCCTCCCTGCTTCATGAGTGCTGTGTCCCACCTTAATCCCTGGAATATCGGTGATCTGGTTCATACTTAATATCCTGCCGCTGTTCCGCCCCTGGTCGCGTCTGCACCGGAATATCGGAGTTCACTCCCGGGATCGATATAAATGGAATTGGCTTCCCCGATTGACGAACGCTCTCTGATGGTGTGCCCCGCATGCTGCAACAACACCTGATCCAGGGGATTAATCGCAGCCGGCTCCATGGAGATATAATCCGGCAGCCATTGGGAATGCACCCTCGGAGCTGCCACTGCCTCGTGAATCGGCATGTTGTGATCGATGACGTTCATAATGATCTGCGCCGTGGTGGTGATAATGGTGGAGCCGCCCGGTGTTCCGGTTATTAAGACCGGTTTGCCGTCTTTCGTCACGATGGTTGGTGACATGGAACTGAGCATCCGTTTACCCGGTTCGATAGCGTTGGCTTCGGCTCCGATCAGCCCGTACATGTTCGGGACGCCCGGCTTGGCACTGAAATCATCCATTTCATTATTCATTAAAAATCCCGATTCCACTACTGCGTAACCGGCACCATAGGCGCCATTGAGCGTATAAGTATTGCTCACCGCATTCCCGTCCTTATCAATAACGGAAAAATGGGTGGTCTCCTCATGCTCGGGGATCCAGGCTTGCAGGGAATCGATGGTTTCCCAGGTGAGGTGATCGACTGCCGAACTGGGTGTCGCCGTTGATTGCATAAGCGAGCGAAGATATCTGTAATAGGTTGGGGAAGTGAACACGTCAACCGGCAAGTCGACAAAATCAGGATCCCCTAAAAAGTAATTGCGATCGGCATAGATATGGCGCTCCGCTTCGGTCTTGAAATGCAGAGTCTTCGCCGAATTGTGCCCCCATTCGGCAATCGGAAATGCTTCCAGGATCCCCAGAATTCCGGTGACGGCAATTCCGCCGGAGCTGGGCGGAGGCATCGAATACATATCGTAGCCCCGGTAAACGCCGTGAATCACGTCGCGCTCCCTCACCTGATAGGAAGCCAGATCCTCCCTGGTGATTAAGCCTCCGAACATCTGCATGGTTTCGACAATATTATCGGCAATGCGTCCTTCGTAAAATGCGGTCGGACCTTCTTCAGCAATCAGTTCCAGGGTTTCCGCCAGATGGGGCAGTTTCAGGATGTCGCCGCTCCCGATGGTATCCGGCGGGACATAAATATACCGGGCAAGCATATTTTTGCTGAGATACTCCCGGTGACTGTTTAAGGATCGAGCCAGTCGTTCACTGACCACAAATCCATCTCTGGCAAGCTGGATAGCAGGTGCCATGAGAATTTCCAGCGGCAGAGTTCCATATCGCTCCAATGCATAGGATAATCCCGCTACCGTTCCCGGAACGCCGGAGGCTTTGGGTCCGACTCTGCTGAGCCGGGTGATGACCTGGCCTTCATCGTCCAGATACATATCTCTGGTCGCGTTCTCAGGAGCCGTTTCCCGGTAATCGATTGCGGTGCGCACACCGGTCTTCTGATAGAGCACCATAAATCCACCGCCGCCAATATTCCCGGCAGCAGGATGAGTGACCGCCAGCGTATACGCCACAGCCACCGCAGCATCTACTGCATTCCCACCTTCTCGCAGCACCTCAATCCCGATGTCGGATGCGTACTGCGATGAAGAGGTGACAACTCCATTTTCAAAGGAATCGGATTGCTGTCCCGCCGCAGTGAGAGCGAAGATTAGACAGGAGAATACGAGACTGATTCTCCCAGGGATAGAAGAAGTCCTGTGCAATAACTGACGGTTAAAAAGCATTCTCGAAATACCGGATCATGGTTTCGGCATTGGTTACTTCAATGGCTGCCATATCGAACTGACAGGGAATGCCCTGATACTCCTGATGGTTGTACAGGAAATATTCGGAGGCTTCAAATATTTTTTCCTGTTTATAATCATCCACCCAGTCTTCCGGAGGGCTGAAATCTCTGGAAGAGCCGGTTTTCACCTCGATAAAGCGCAGCCGGCCGTGTAACATTGCGACAATATCCAGCTCTGCCTGGCTGCCGGCGTGGTAATTTCGCCGGATAATGGTTGCTCCTTTTTTCCAGAGATAGAAGCAGGCGTAGTCTTCGCCCCATTTCCCCAGCGCTTTCTTCTCTTTGCGCAGCTTGGGGAGGTGTTCCCGCACACCACCGAAGGTTAAGCGGTGGAGTGGGGTCGGACCGTATTGTACGATCGCCTCCAGATGCTCGCGTGTTCCGTATCCTTTATTTCGAGCGAACCCGTATTGTGGAAACACCGAATCCAGCTGCTGCATAATCCGATCTCTGGTCACCTTGGCGAGAATAGAGGCCGCCGCAATGGACCGGCAGCGGGCATCCCCGTCGGTAATAGCTTTTGCCGGATAGATGAACTGAGGCAGGTATTTCCCGTCGACCAGCAGAAATTCCGGCGGCGACTCAAGGGTGCCAATCGCCTTTTTCATTGCCGCCACCGTCGCCTGCAAAATGTTCATCTTATCGATTTCGGATTGTTCCACAATCCCGATGCCGTAATCGCAGTCTCCGGATGTCAGCTCGGTATAAAGTTTTTCCCGCCGCTTCTCGGATAACTGCTTGCTGTCGGCTATACCATCAGGAATATCCTGTCCAAGCACCACCGCCGCGGCCACCACTGGCCCTGCCAGCGGTCCGCGGCCGGCTTCATCAATCCCGGCAATGCCGTGATAGCCCTTCTTGCGTAATTTCTGTTCGAATGCCTGAAATTCCATTGGCATGAAAATTATCCACCATCGAACTGATACTCAAGAGAAAACACGATAAAAGTGTGGCGAGGCCATTTTCGTCACTTCCGCCACCTCACGCGCTGCCAGCCATTCCCCTCTGATTTAAAGAGCACTGCTCCCTCCTTTGAAGTCAAAAGCAGTCTGGACTTTGATGCGGCATATCGTCGCAGTACCACTGTTGATGGTAAATTGAACTTATTGCCCGCTCCCACCGAAATCACAGCACAAGCGGGATCCACCGACCGAATAAACTCATTCAATGAAGAGGTATTGCTCCCGTGATGCGGGACTTTCAAGACCTCCGATCTCAACTCCGATTCGTACGGAAGCAGGTATCGTTCCACCTCCTTGCCGATATCGCCGGTGAATAATACCGAGGTCTCTCCGAATATGAGCCGCTGGACCAGGGAATGGTCATTCCGGCTCTCATTCAAACGAATTCCCACCGGATACAGGGTGCGAATTTTCAAGCGCCCCAGTGATGTATCAAACCCTGCCTGTATCGGACGAAGACGTGTATGATGTTCATTGGCCAGTGCAATGATCTCTTTGAAGAGAGGCGAGGTGTCGCTCCGTGCGGCATACCAGATTTCATTCACCGGCATATTTTGCAACAGTGCCGGGACGCCGCCCGCGTGATCCGCGTCAAAATGCGAGACCGCCAGAATATCAAGAGACCGGATGCCCCGGGATTGCAGATAGGGTAAGATGACGTCTGTCCCATCATCACTTTCCAAGGATCGTTTTCCGGCATCGACCAGCAGATACCCCCTTCCCGATAATTCCACCAGTGCGCCGTCTCCCTGTCCTACGTCGAAAAAGGTGACCAGCAATTCCGGCGAGGATTTCGGCGCAAAAAGCAACCACACATTGAGTCCCACCAGGACGCCATACACAACAAAACGCTTCACTACAGTATACCGCCAGAAAACGAATCCCAGTATGGCACCGTACAGTAAAACGACTGCCAGTCCGGAATACGATGGTATCCGGATTGCCTGAAAGCCGATTCCATCGAAGAACTCTAACCCATTATGAAGCAGCCGGATGGAGACTTCCGGCAGAGCAGCGTACATCACACCCAGCTGTGTCCAGACGAGCGAGGCGAAAACAAGTGTGAATATACAGATGACAATGAATCCGATAGCCGGGACGACGAGCAGATTGAACAGGACACCCCAGATTGGTATGATATGAAAGTGATACGCTGTGATGGGAACCGTACCGAGAAAAGCGGCAAAGGAAACGACAATCATACCTCCTGTCCAGCGAACTCCCGCATTTGCTTCCGTAATCGGAAAGCCGAAATCTTCAAGTATGTCCACCAATCGCTCCGAAATCAAGATGATACCCAGCACCGCAAGAAATGATAACTGAAAACCCAGCTGATACAGTTGGAGCGGCTGGACTACCAGGATACTCAAGCCGGCAAAGCCCAGAATATTCAACAGATCATACCGCCGCTGGGACGCGAGCGCAATGAGAAACCCGGACGCCATTACCGAAGCCCGCACCACCGAAGGCCTGAATTCAACAAGCGCGGCATAGAACGCCAATCCCAGCATAACCAGCACCACTCTCAATGGCAACTTCAGGCGAGTCAGTTGCGCCCCAACCATCAATATCAGCACCACAAACCCCACATGCAGACCACTCACCGCCATCACATGGATAAGCCCCAGGGAGCTGTAGATCTCAAGTAAGTTCTCATCGACCAGCTTGCGTTCGCCCAGAACGATTGCCGCCGCAAAATCAGCGGAGGTGGGGGATAAATTCTCCTGAAAAATACTGAGAATCGCTCTTCTGCTTTTTGCGATAATTGCTTGCAACAACGGCTGCTCACCCGGACGAATCCGGACCTCCCAGGGAAATTGCACCCGAAGTTGAAAATATCTCTGGCGCTTCATCTGATACTTCCGATAATCAAACGCCCCGGGGTTTCTGGCCGGTGGAAAACGTTGAAATTGTCCGACACACACAATTGTGTCATGGGGTGAAGGAACATCCACCTGTTTCGGCAACCATATTTCCACGGGCTGTGCTTCGATGTATCGATTATAAATCCTATATGGTCGGGTCTCCACTCTTAGAGCGTATCGTCCGGTGGTATCCACCTGGCCTATGATCCCGGTATAGATCACCTGAGAGGAAGAATCCGCCAGGTGTGCAAGTAACTCCGCGGGCGCCTTGACAGAGTGCTGGCGTCTGAAGCTACCGGAAAGAATCAAACTCCCTATCAATACTCCGAACAGGAGTGCATCCTGTCTCCGGAAGATGAATATAAGAAGTAGAGACACCGTGGCCGCCGTTAGCAGCCAGATAACCGTGTTGTTTAAATAATCCCGCAGCAGCATACCAATGAGAAAACAGAGAGCCCACCAGAATAACGGTCGTCTTCGATACCAGTCCATTGAGACAATTCAGCGAGAGGTATGCCACGAGGATGGAGTGTTCATACCTGAGAATACATCTATTGTATTGGACACAGAGAAAAAAGTAAAGGAGATAATTTGCTTCCGGGTGCACAGGCAATCCCACACCATTTCCTTTCGAACACTCCATTTACTGCAGACGAATGGTACGCCCCGGTCGGTATCGCGTATTTAACAATCTCCACCCTAAGTTGAGCGGTACGAGCTTCGCGAAGTATCGCTTTCCCTAAGG
>CAYPST010000126.1:0-11434 GCA_964413425.1 uncultured bacterium | reverse complement strand
CTGTGGAGCTGAGGGGGATCGAACCCCTGACCTCGTGAATGCCATTCACGCGCTCTCCCTGCTGAGCTACAGCCCCATCAAATCGGAGTAAAAGTACACGTTTTACCTCTGTTTGTCAACCCTCTTTCTCCTCCATCCTATACCCCTGACCTTCCCGAAGGTGTTCGGGACGCTCGCCCGGCTGCGCTCCAACCCATTCGTTCGGAACACAACTCCACGTTTTGCATCTGGTCCTCAACCGTCTTTCTCACCGGATATCTCTCATCTCCCTGGGGATTTTTTACTGCCATTCTCCAATGTATGCCCGTGTACATGCTGAATCATTCAATATGCTGAGCTGATTTAAGCGGTATAAAATTCTCTGGAGGAATCCGGTTTTCTTTGCATAAGCGGTAAATACCACCTAGATTTTAAAACGCGTATAATTCAGATAATAAAAGATAACCTGTACAATGACAGCCAGGTACTGCATCTTATAGACCAGCATCCGTCAGTGGTTGCTTATTTTAATGGACATCACCATGCCGGATTGTATGGAAACCGCAAAGGGGTGCACTATGTTACTTTCCGTGGGATGGTGGATACCGCAGAGAACGCCTTTGCCGTGGTCTCTCTCACTCCGGATACAATTCAGATCGAGGGCTTCGGCCGGGAGCCGGACCGGAAACTTCCACTTGAAGTGCCACGGGAACAGACAGAATAGGAAGCGGAGAATGAGAATATCGATGGGAAGAAATCATTTTTTAGAACATGGCTATTAAGTCTACTCAGTAAAACCGTTAAAACGGTTACAGTGTGGAGTGGTTTGCATCTGATACATTTTCTCTCCAATTCCTTGGATGGGGAGAGCATACTGAGCTGATTTAATAGTCATATTTTAGAAAATGCTTGCTGCTGGTGGATTAAACATCGGTGGAGACAGGCAGCTGATTGGCCGGCAGAGAGATGCGGCACCCTCTTGAGCTTTTCAAAAGGAAACTCAGACATTTAACACTGACTACCGGCTATATCTCTGAGGTATGAAACATATTTCTCTGCAACAGGTTCATTGTATATTGCGGAACCCTGATAGCATTGATATATTTTGTGATTGTTACGTGACAAAATTTGAGAATTCTTCAAGCGTTGAGGACAAGTAGTTATGGCTTTAATGAGAGATCTCCGAAGTAATACCCACATCATTCTGTGGATCTTAATTCTGGCATTCGTGGGTTTAATTGTATTTGAATGGGGTGCGAGTTTCAGTTTCAGTGGTGGCGGCCAGGGTCAGCCGAAAAACATCGCCGAGATCAATGGCGAGAAGATATCTCCCCAACAATATTTTCAAATTTTACAGAACGAATACGAACGCATGCGGCAGCAAACTGACGGCACCTTGACCGACCAACAACGCCAGCAAATCCAGGAGCAGTTATGGGAACAACTGGTCAACGAAACCCTGATCCAGCAGGCCGTGGAAGAGCGGAATATTCTGGTGACGAACCAGGATATTCTGCGCGAACTCCGGAATAATCCGCCGGAGTTTTTACAACAGGTGGAAGCCTTTCAGACCGACGGACAGTTTGATCGAGAGAAGTATCTCCAGGCCCTCAACAATCCGGCGGGTGATGAATGGCTGGCAGTGGAAAACTATGTCCGGGCTTCCCTCCCTGCAAAAAAACTCCAGAGCACGATCATGGCCGCAGTCACCGTCCATGAAAGTGAGATGAAGGAAGAATACATCCGCAATACTATCGAATATACCGTCGACTATGTGCACATCCCGGTCGGTGCGATGAGTGATGAGGCAGCACAACCTTCCGACCAGGCGATTCAGAATTACTATCGTAACCATATTGACGAATACAGAGTTCCCGAACAGCGCACACTCCAGTATGTGGTCTTCTCAAAATCACCCTCCCAGGCAGATAGTGCTGCTGCCCGCGACCTTGCCACGGAAGTATTGGAGCGGGCACGTGCCGGCGAGGAGTTTGCCGAACTGGCCCGCCAGTATTCCGACGGCCCCTCCGCGTCTGAAGGCGGCAATCTCGGTTGGTTCGGACGGGGACAAATGGTCCCGGCCTTTGAAGAAGCCGCCTTTGATACGCCAACCGGAGAGTTTGCCGGCCCGGTCTTATCACACTTCGGATATCATGTGATCCACGTCCACGATCAGCGCATGCGGGATGGCGAAGAACAGATTCTGGCCAGCCATATACTGATCAATGTCGAAGTGAGCCCATCTACCATAGATGAGCGGAGTTCGCAGGCGAACTTATTTCTGTTCGACGCCCAGGACTACGGCTTCCAGTTCAGCGCGGACACCCATGATGTGGCTATCCGCGAAACTCAGCCTTTCGAAAAAGGAACCTCGTTTATTCCGGGACTTGATCCGGTAGAGGAAGCGACAGACTTCGCCTTCAGCAATCCGGTGGGTACAATCAGTGATGTCATCGATGTGGAAAGTGGCTATTATATCTTTCGGGTGAACAACATTCAGCGGCCTTATGTCAGGGATTTGGAAACGGTACGGCCCCAGATTGCGCGGCAGTTGATCACCGAAAAGAAACGGGAACTGGCCTATCAACAGGCCCAAAAACTTCGCGCGTCACTCTCCGAATCCTCCGATCTGGAGGAAGTGGCATCCACAGATTCTCTGGCAATCTATACAGCCCCGGATCCCTTCACCATCGCCGGCACTGTTCCCGGAGTCGGACAGGTCCCGGAATTCAAAGGAGCTGTCAGAGCTCTCAAAGTTGGACAGACATCCCCGGCAGTGAGAACCGACCAGGGCGCCTACGTTATCAGGCTGAAAGCAAAATCCGACTTCAGCCAGGAACACTATGAACAGCAGAGAACCCAGATCCGGCAGCGCCTGTTAACCCAGCAACAGAATCGCTTTATGACCCGCTGGCTTGAATCGCTCCGGGCTGAAGCGAAAATCGTGGATAACCGGGACGCTTTTCTGTAATCACCTCACCATTACCATTGTACCCAGCGATTCCCATACACCTCTGCAAGAAACCAGGGGCGTTTTTCGTTCCATGGGACAATCAGGAATTGTCACCCGAGTTGATTATTTACTTGCTTCTCTACAGATTTTCTCACTATTTTTCCGCATAGATGATGGGTCCTGTCACCTTTTCTGGGCGAATATGTTTATAAGGGATATTAAAAACGCGGGGTGGCAAGGATCCGATGCTTATATAATAAACCCCGATATGATTGCCGGATAATTAGTCTTACATTCAGAGGAAAAATATAATCGCATGGTGAATCACACCGCCGGACCTTTTTATCAACCACTTGATACTTCCACTCTCTCAGACCAACCCCTGTCCCGGATTCTCATCCTCAGTGATTTGCATCTGAGTACAGGCCAATTACCGGAGACCCTCTTATGGGATCGCCTGGAAAACTTTACGGCGGATGCCGACTTTGACACCCTGCTCACAGAAAAACGCACCGCGGCTCAAATACAGACCTCAAAAGCGCTGCTGGTTATCAACGGTGATTTTATCGATTTCCTGAGAATCACCCGGATTCCCGGTGAGGACGACCTCCGGCGCTGGCGGGATGAACTGGAGCTGGTGGCTTCCGAACCGAATTCTGCCGTGAGGGACGGCGTGCTGGAAGATTTTGATACGTTCGCCCGGCAGTGGCGGAAGTATGTCCTGCAGGAGAATTCCTCCCGCTTACGGCAATGGCTCACCACCGAAGGAAAGGCCTTCCGCAGCGAACAGCGATTCGGACTCAAGACTCAGGACTACAAATCTGTTTTCAGACTCCTGCTGACTATCGAGGGCCACCCCCGCCTCTTCCGGAGTCTGGCCGCATGGCTGGGCGCCGGACACCCTCTCCTGATCCTCACTGGCAATCACGATTCGGATTCCGGATGCCCCGCATCCTGACGATCGTTCCGACCGGCATTGTGTGGGGCGTCTGTTTCTTCATGAAAACGAAACTGACGTCACATTTTGAAATGGACAAGTTAAAAGATAACATGAGTTCGGGATTCGGGAACCATGAGTCACCGGAAGACTGTCATGCGGTTATCGGTCATACGCACCAACCCACTATCCAGTGGTGGAACCAACAGGGCATCCGATTTCACAACTCGGGCACCTGGACGCCGGTTTTCCAGTACGAGAGCGGCATCGTTCGTGATGACCTGACCCGGACGTATGTGGATCTTCAGAAAAGTGCGGATCATAGATGGCAGGCGGAACTGAAGCGATGGATTCCTTATGTCAATACGGAAGCAGAAGTGATTTTAACAGAATAATTTCTCCTGAGAGAACAACAACACGACCGGGTGAGCTGTTCTCCAGCCGTCAGGTTTTCTCGGCGTTCCGGAAGTAATCGACCACTTCCTGAATCGCGCCCTCTTCGCCGATCAGGGTGAGCTTGTCTCCCCGCTCAATATTGGTATTCCCATGAGGGACAATCATTTTATTCGCTCTATTAATGAGTGCAATCAGGCATTTGTCATGCATCTGTATCTCCCTGATCTGTTTCCCGACAAGCGAACTATCCTCGATGTAGATCTCGGCAATATCACCTTTGCGAATGAAATGGCTTTTGATATCATCGGCATCCTGTATCTCGCGCCATCGGCCTGCGAAATCGATCCCTTCTGCCCGGTTAGCCAGTTCTGCCAGAAATCGCAGGTGCTGTCCCGGATCATCTCTGGGACTCACTAAGATAAACAGCGCATACACAGGTTCTCCACTGCCTTCCAGGGTAATCCCTGATTGCGAATGCACAATGACCAGTTGATGGGTCTGCGCATCATCCATTCTGGCATGCGGAAGAGCGATATTGGAGCCTACCGGCGTTTCTCCCATACTGTTGGCCTTGTTTATTTCCTCATAGATCTTCTCCGCTGGAATCTGCAGCTGCTGTTCTAAGGCTCCTGACGCTCGTCTCAGAATCTCACTGAATCCCTCATACGGCTGGTGGAACAGGACACTGCTGGTAATAATGTTCTCTTCAAAGGTGTCCTCTTTTCGGAGGCCCTTCTCCCTGAGAATCTGTCGGAGTTCCTGATCCAGTTGGGGGGTGGCTTCCTGGCCAAGACGCTGGAAGACATGAAACATGGCACCACTGCGTCTCACTCTTTTTGCCGCATAAAAAATATACCACAAGGTTCCGACCACGACAATACCGCCTGTGAAGATGAGAGGCACCAACCCCAGCTCAGGAATCAGGACAATAGGCGCCAGTATTCCAACGATCTGTGCGTAGGGATACAACGGTGAACGAAACGCAGGATCATACGATTCAATCTGGCTTTCGCGCATGACAATCACCGCGAGATTTATCAGACCGAAAATAAGCAATTTAAAGGCACTGGCTATTTTCGCAATTCCCTCGGGGCTGATCGCCAGAATAAAGAGAATCATAAGCCCAACGGTCAGGATTATCGAACGAGTCGGCGTATGAAATCTCCCCACCTTATCCAACAATCCGGGAACCAGTTTATCCCGGCTCATGGCCAGTGGATATCGGGATGCCGCGGTTATCCCCACGTTGGCAGAAGCAATAAAAGCCACAATTGCCGCAATGGTGACGAGCCATTTCCCTATGGTACCCATGAAATGCTCACCGGCATCCAGTAATGGCGTCAAGGTGCCCGACAGAATTTCACCGGGCAGGGTTCCTACCAGGACAATCATCACAAGCACATAGATCAACAGACTGATGCTCAATGCAAGTGTCATCCCCAACGGAATATTTCGCTCCAGATTGTCTACCTCCTCTGCTACACTGGCGATTTTCGTCAATCCGGCAAACCCCACAAATACAAATCCGGTGGCAGCAAGGAAAGAGTCAGTGCCTTCCAGAAAAAAGGGGGTGAAGTTCTCCGACCTGACCTGCAGGAATCCTCGGGAAATAAAAAACGCCAGTGCAGCCAGAATAATGGCGACCAGGATTCCCTGGACCCGGCCAACATTTCTTACACCGCTGATATTGAGCACTCCGAACGCAATACACAGCGCAATAGCAACGGGTTTGACCGGCAGATGGAAAAATAACACCAGATAGGCACCCAAACCTATTAATTCAAAGGCACTCTTGAATGAAAGCGATAACCATGTACCCGCTCCTGAAATGGTGCCCATCAGCGGTCCCATACTTCGATCGATGAAGAAATACGTACCTCCTGCCCGCGGCATGGCTGTGGAGAGTTCCGCCTTACTCAGTAAGGAAGGCAAAATCAGAATTCCCGCAGCGACATAGGCCAGAATCCCCGCAGGACCAATTTTGCCGTACACCATCCCGGGTAATAAAAATACGCCCGAACTCAACATCGGCCCGATACCAAATGCAAAAACCGCCGGAAGTCTGAGATGTTTTTTTAATCGTTCTTCTACCATTGCAGGCAGATTTCAGTTTTCTCAAAAACTGGTACAATCACTCGAGCCTCTTGTTTTTTCCGAGTGTTTTTATAATTACATTTTTCACTTGCTTTTGCATTATGTATTTGTTCCTTCATGTGGGATAATTCCCCGACGTATCGGGACAGACTGTGGGTTCTATTGCAGGTTCTCTGGCTCAATAATCTCTCAGGAATACTCAACGGATTGGGAAGGTGCCAGGATTATGTATTCAATGCCCACCAGATCAAACAATGCTTTGCTTTGTCCGCTGCTCTGATAATCGTATTCCGCCACTACCTTCGCAATACCCACATTCACCAGCATCTTGGCGCAGGTATAACACGGAAACATGGTGGAATACAGGGTTGCTCCGTCGATGGAGGTTCCGAATTTCGCCGCCTGACAGATAGCATTCTGCTCGGCATGAACTGTACGGACACAATGCTGCCGGAGTTCGATGTTGCCTTCTTCATTTTTTTCGTAGCTGTCAATGAACTCGTGTCCTACATCATCGCAGTGCGGCACGCCGGTGGGACTGCCCACATACCCGGTACTCAGAATGTGATGGTCCTTCACCAGCAGCGCAGCGGAGCGGCCGCGGTTGCAGGTTGCCCGCTCCTGAGTGGAATGCAATATCTCCACAAAATATTCATCCCAGGTTTTCCGCGTCATGCTTATCTCTGCCCTCTCTTTTCAACACAGACAATTTTGCACGAGGATTGCGGGATCTTTGCCCGGATACTCTGTGAACGTTCGAAACAATAGAACCAGTATCCCTCTGCTGTGTCTGTTCTCCATGGTTCTGCCCTTCTCTCTATTTGAGTAGTCAATAAAATAATAGGCCCTCCCGGAAATACAAACACTTAATAAGATGGTGTGTTATCTCTATTTTGGAATCAGCGGTCATCTGTCCCGAAGGTCCAAAGGACTCCTCCGGAGGATCCCTTTGGGACGTGCTACCATGTTCGCTGGATCGGGTTGCTCCCGCCGGAGTATCTTTTCCAATCAAACCCCTCGAATCAATCCACCATCCACCTGAACCGTCGTTCCGGTGATGTAACTGGCTCGCTCCGACGCCAGAAACGTGATAGCGTCAGCAAGTTCCTGCGGATCGCCATACCGGCCGACAGGTACCGCCTCGCTCCGTTCCGCCTCGATTTCCTCCGGTGTTGTCCCGGAACTTTCTGCCCAGGATTCCAGCAGTTCAATGCTGCGCTGCGTTCGAAAATTCCCCGGACAGACCACATTCACCGTGATCCCGTCTTTCCCAACCTGGTTGGCCACGGTTTTGCAGAAGGTCACCACACCGGCTCTAGATGTATTGGACAGAATCAGGGGATCTATCGGCTGTTTCACGGACACCGAAGTGATGGCGATAATACGGCCCCAGGAGTGTTTTCGCATCAACGGCAGGGCACGATACACCATCTCTATGGTGCTCTGCAGATTCAATTCCGTTGCGTCCCGGTACTGGTCCGGGTGAATCTCATCCAGGGTCCCGGCCGGTGGACCGCCGGCATTGGTGACCAGCACATCCAGGCGGTGCCAGTCATCGGTAATTTGATCGAATATCCCATCGAGAGCGCTGCTGTTTCTTACATCACCGGGAAATGCCAGCACCTCAACGTCTGTTTCTTCACGAATTTTGTCCGCTGCTTCATGCAGGGTCGATTCGGTCCGTGCGCACAGTGCCACGTTCACCCCTTCGCGTGCCAGTTGTAATGCTGCAGCAAAACCTAGCCCTTTACTCGAACCCGCCACGAATGCACATTTTCCCTTCAATCCGAGATCCATATCTGCCTCCATTGCTCTCTTCCTGAATTCATTTACTTAGGCCTACATTGTTCACCTAATCGTCAATTTACCGTTATAATTATTCGTGTTCATTGGTGTTCATTCCCCGACGTGTCGGGGCAGGCAGTGGTTTCTATTGTAGTTTCTCATCTGTCGACCAAAAATTTAAGGAAATTTTCCCAAAGAAGTGAAAGAATCATTTGGTTCGTTTCAGGCAATAATAGTAAGTTTCGCTTCGTATGAAAAAAGCGCTGCAAATAGCAATCGGATTGTTGTTCAGTGCGGTCTTTGCCTATCTGGCGGTCAAAGATGTTCAATGGGAACAATTCTTCAGCACCCTTCGACAAAACAAAGAATGGTGGTATCTGGTCCCCTGTGTGGCGCTCTTCACCTCCAGTTTCATATTTCGCTCTCTGCGATGGAAATATCTGCTGGAACCGGTGAAGGAAATTGCATTCCCTAAATTATTTAGCGGCGTCATGATCGGGTATATGGGGAATAACGTGCTTCCCGTACGACTGGGAGAGTTTCTCCGGGCCTATGTCATCGGACGGAGTGCAAATATCTCCAAATCCGCCGGTTTCGCGACCATCGTTGTCGAGCGCCTGGCCGATATGATCGGGTTACTGATATTTCTGTTTATCGCCATACTCGGCGCATCAATTCCACGCCGATATAGTGCGATAGTGCTCATTATAGGTATGGTGGCCGCAGCACTGCTCATCCTTTTCCTTGCCCTGACATTTTATGAAGAACGTACCAACCGGCTTCTTTTTAAACTCTTTCGATTTCTTCCGGAGATTCTGTCCGAAAAACTCACCAATATTACCCAATCCTTTGTCCAGGGATTGCGTGGGCTCAAACAAACACATAACTATCTGCGTATCCTGTTCCACACGTTGATGATCTGGACGGTCTACGCCGGTTCCGCGTATTACCTGATTCAGGCCTTTAACTTCCATGTGCATTATCAGATGGGCTTCATCGCAGGGATTGTGCTGTTCATTTTCGGAACAATCGGGGTGATGGTACCGTCCTCACCGGGCTATATCGGCACATTCCATTATGCCATCATTCAGGGCCTGGCCCTCTATGGCGTGCCGAATGAGCCGGCTCTTGGCTTTGCCGTCATTATGCACCTGACGAATTATATCCCCATCACATCTCTGGGAATCTTCTTCTTTCTCAGAGAAGGATTCCGGTTCAAGGAAGTCACCGAGGCGGCGAAGAAAACCGATTCAAAAATGCAATAATTCACGAATGCAATACCACAGATACAATGCAGTGAGAAGTGAAAAGTGAGAAGGCCCTGCCCCAACCTGAGGTAAGCGCCGGCAAGTGTGTACAAGTGCTGACAAGTTTTCACAAGAAACGACTGTCCGATAATCGGAGCTGGGGAGTACTTCGTCGCATCTTTGTAAGATTTCTTTGCCACCTACATTCTCATCCATATATCCGAGGCCGGTTGGTTTTTCGTGTTCTGATGAATGCATCGCGCATGGCCCAGAGCGCAAAGCCGGAACCTGACGATCTAGATTACTCATCTCATTACGCTTGACCCGGTCCGCTTTCGTTTTCTTTTCTCTGCGATCATCTGTGTTAATCTGTGGCTCGCTGTTGTGGAGTGAGGCGGGTTTTTGAATTCCTGAACTCTCGTTTCTTGAGTTCTTTTTCCCAAGTAGCACAATGTTTCCCAAAGGGCATCACACCCCCCCAAAGCGAAAAACTCCGAAGATCCTGGGCCGTTCTTTGTGTCACTTTGTGCCGTACTTCGTGAGACTTTGTGATCCTGCCTTCTCTCCCGGGATGGGAGCAAGGCCTTCTCACTTTTCACTTCTCACTTTTCACGGAAAATCAGAGCGGAATAATGAGATTCACAATTAATCCCAGGACGAACAGGCCCCCTGCCGTCCGGTTGTATCGAAAAGCCCACGGGGTATACCAGAGCGGCCAGATCGGGAAGTTTTCCGGCGGTTCGGCAGGCTTTGGTTCAGAATAGCGGGGCCAGGTCTCCCGGACCAGTTTCGGAATTGCCAGGAGTGTGAGCAGTACCCAGAGACCGAGCGTTCCCGTGAGGACCAGAAGGGCAACGATCACCAGGAAGCTCACGAACAGGACCTGGTTCAGGAATAAGGCTTTCTCCTCGCCCAGCCGCACGGGCAGTGTTTTAACTTCGTGTTCGGTATCCGGTTTGATCTTGTCGATATGTTTGCCCATAAGCACGGTGGTGACTGTGATCCCACAAGGAACGGAAGCCGCCGTCACCCAGGCGGGAAACGCACCGGTGACCGCAAAATACACTCCACCGATCATGAGCGGCCCCCAGACCAGGAACACACCCAGTTCCCCCAGGCCGCGCCGCTTCAGGTTGATGGGCTCTGCCATATAAAACACGCTGATAAAAAGACCCAGGACAGCAACGATAAGAATTTCCCAGCCGACGACAATGGCAAGATAGACAGCAATGACGAGATCAATCAGGTTGACCAGCAGAATGGCAGCCATAAGCCGGGTCCGCGTAACCCAACCGGAGTGAAGGGGTTGCGGCGAGTAGGCTCCCCGGGGATAGTCTTCGGATACATCCGCTCCGCTGCGATAATCCAGATAATCATTAATCATGTTGTTGGATGCATGTGCCAGCACAATGCCAACGACAGCCACAATCCAGAGCCACCAGTTGACAGGACCCTGAGTCAAAGCCAGCAACCCCCCAATCACGCCGGAAATGAGTGTCATCGATAACACACAGGCCCGGGAAATCACCAGCCATTTACTGATAAAATCCGCCTCATGCATTTTGAGGCCTTCCGGCAAATTACATGTTCGCAGCACTTCCAGCCATCGTTTGACCATCTGATTTACCTCCCGGATAAATGGTTGTAGTGAAAATTCAGCGCATCAAACACTCCGCTCTAGGAAGATAAAGTATCTGTAATCCTTCCGCAATAGCGTCTGTATCATTTGAATGGAAGAGGTGAAAGAGCAATGAGAATATTTATTCGTCGGGGTACGTTTCTATCGTTTGCAAAAAATTCGGTACCAGACTGGAGGAGCAAGGGACTAAAACACGGCACGCTTGGTTACATCATGAATCTTTTTGGGAACACAGCCCCCTGCAGATACCGCACAAAGTTATATGCGTTCGCTGCTCTGCTGCGGATCCGGGCAGGGATTGTAATTCCACCGGAATCGGGATCACCAACCATTGAATCGTTCAATTATGTGAGTCTATTTAGAAAACGCCTCGCCCCGAAGGGATGCTCCGAAGTCCCAGAAGG
>CAYPST010000125.1:0-12001 GCA_964413425.1 uncultured bacterium | reverse complement strand
ACGATCCGGCGGAGATAGGCCACAATTTCCACCCCACTGGGCCGGTGGCCGGGGCGCAGAATGGTAGTCACCAGTTTCCCGCTCAGCCCTTCATAGACATGGAGGGTTGATAGCAGCGATGGCCATCATAGCCGTGGAACAACGCCAGTTGTTGCTGGCCATATACCGCACTGTCGGTGTCATCGAAATCGAGCACGATGGCTTCTGGCGGCGCGGCATAGGACTGGAGAAACACATCTACGAAGGCCTGGGCCATCCGATAGAGTTGCGTCCGACTCGGCGTATGCTCCAGCCGGGTGATCGTGGGTTGGCTGGCCAAGGGGGCCTGCTGGTCTGGCACCTGATGCACGGCGAGTTGGAATGCGGGATCATCCCGCAAGGTGGTACAATCATTGGCATCCGGATACCCGCAGGCCATCTGGTAGACCCGTTGGGCCAAGAGGGTCTCCTGGGCATGCGTAATGTATGCCGGATGGCGAGGATCGGGCACACAGGCGTGCAACGCCGCGAGGATCCCGACCTGGGCTTCCGTCTCCCGCAACAGCAGGACGCCGGCATCCGAGGTGAGGTCTCCACCCTGATCATCAATGCGAACCGACTTGCCGGCCACGGGGGTGACGTCGAGGGGAAAATTCACCTGGTTTTACCGGGGTGAAGCCAATATATTGGTCATAACTGAGTTCCTGAGTGGTTGTGAATTTGTTATGATAGGTATCCAACTATAATTTAACAATTTACAACCACTTCTGGGACTCTTTTTTACTGAGTTTATAAATTATTCAGGTTAAGTTAACTCAGTATAGGTAACTGGATTCCCATGGACACCGGCATAGAGCAATCGATCACACAATTGATCCTGCCACAATCGGCGATTAAACCGATAGCAATATTCCGCCAGATAGGCCCCAAGGTGTTCCGGGCCAATCCCATGGTAGGTCCCCGCAAGGAACGATTTCGCGTTACTGATGACGGTGTGCAACCACCGGAAGGCCTCGCTCAGGTCGGCTTGATACGCTTTCACCAACTGATGCGCCCGGATGGTGAGCCCCTGATAGGTCGACAGTGCATCGATGTGCATCTCACTCGCCTCGTCGGTCTGGTTCTCCAAGTACTGCTCAATCGTCTCCCGGTGCAGATCAGAGACCGGATGCAGGTTCGCAAAGCGCGGATGGCCTTCCTCCGAGATGGCCAGACTGACCAAGACCGCCGAGCGCTGGGTGCCGCGGCCCCGTTTCTGGCCCGTCGTTGGCGCGCCAAAATAGGCGTCATCCAACTCGACGAGGCCGGCCAGCTGAGAGCGGGCATCCCGTTGGGTCATGGCCTGTCGGATTTTCTGGAGCATCGTCCAGGCAGTCGGATAGGAGACCGGGAACTCCCGGCTGATCTGGGCCGCCGACATGCCTCGTTTATCCTTTGCGACCAGGAAGATCACCCAAAACCACACCTGCAGGGGCGTCCGGGTCCGGTGAAACATGGTGCCGGCGGTCACCGACGTTTGATAGTGGCAGTGGCTGCATTCATACACCGAGCGGGTCGCCACGGTATAATAGTCTTGGCTGTCACACCGGGGACAGCGGAAGCCCTGCGGCCAGCGCAGATGAAACAGATGCTCCTGGCAGGCCTGCTCATCCGGAAAGCGTTGTTGGAATTCGTACAAGGACAGCGATTGTTGGTGCATTGCGCTCCTCCTAACTGTCTGTTTTTCCTTTGGTTATTCTACGAGACAGGGAGGCAAATGTTCGGAAAAACTGAGTTAACTTAATAGCCATATAAAAGAATAATAGCGATTATATTCCTCATATGATAAATGTAAAAGATTTCCGCTACACTTTTTAGACCAGACTCATAAAAATATTTGACTATTAAGATAACTTAGTACAGTAGCGACATGCTCATCCAGGTGGACCATCTCTGTGTCCACCCCGGCTCCGATCACGCTTTCCCCCTTGCCCCCTTTCTCTCACCAGAGAAAGGGGGGACGGGGTGCGGCGGGGAAAGAGCCATTTCGGTCCCTTGTCTACCCAGTCCTGGGTGTAGCACCAAAAGTGCGAGCACGCATGGTCGTGGGGTCCTCGTGGGGTACTGAAGCCCGCCTCCCCCTCTCCTGGGTGGATGAAGATGCGGGGAAGGGAACCAGAGGGGGACCGAGGGGGTGAGTGCTCGCCGCTCCGGGCCGCCAAATCGGCCCTCCGCTCGGACTGCCTCGTCGGGAGCGCAACCAGCTCGCTCTTTACGGAGTTAACTTAATAGTCACATAAATATAAGTCAGGTTCAGCATCTTGTATCAGAACCATATTTTCTAAACACTCTCAAATAGACGTATTTTTCCATTGAAAAAGAACATATTGCTTCCGAAATTATTTTTTCAAACACAGATTTTGCTCTCCATCCTCTGAAGAGCTGCATAGTCCATTTTCAATCCTGTGGTTTTATCTGTCTGTTCAGGTCTGTTCCGGCTGAAAGAGGCAGCGGCTCCATGATACATGGATAGTAGTGGAGGCTGCACAAATTTCCGGTATGTCCGGTAGTCGGAAGGGCAGGGGAGACGACTGCGCAGCACCCTTACCCCGGTTGCCGTATGCAGGAGAGCGTATGAAAAAGATAATGCCTGTTATCGTGTTGGTCATTCATTTTCTGGAAATTGTTGCGCCGCGTCCAACAGAGGGTGCGTTCCTCAGGCAGCATTTACAGGCCCTCCCCTGGGTGTCGCCGGGTGAACGAATCCTGGAAACCACACAACTCAGTCCCGTCGGAATCTCAGCGATCGACAGGATGGTGCTTGGAGGATATTATACCCGGCTTTTCAATGTCGATGGCTTGCAGGAACAAAAAGTGCTGGCTGCCGTTCCGTTCTCCTTCGGGAATATCGGGGCGAGTTATCTCCAATTCGGCGATACAGCGTATCGCGAGCAGACTCTCGCCGCATTATTCGGAATGCACCTCACCGAAGAAACCCGGATCGGCCTGGCGGTGCACGGATACCGGCTTTCCATCAATGATTATGGAGAGACAACTTCTTACGGCATAGATATCGGGGCCGGCTGGCGGGTGACACCGGCCGTCGAATGGGAAATTGCGTATGCAAACGTGAATCAGGCGACTATTGGCCGGGAAAAGGAATTACTGCCCCAGCAGATTTTTACAGCGCTGCGGTACGCACCGACAGGTGAGGTGATGAGCCGGTTCTATCTCGTACACGAAATGGAATACGACGTCCGGTATGGTGTTGGCCTGGCGTATCAACCCCTCCCGTGGATCAGTATTGCGCTCGATTTTATGACCACCCCGGTTCGAGGAAGCTATGGCGTTACATTTCACTGGAAACAATTCCATATATTTTATGTGGCTGCCTCACATCCGGCACTCCCTTTTACTCATCGGTGTGGGATTGTGTTTTCTTTGTGAGCCGCTCCGGGGAGTGCCGCCAGCAGAGAGAAGCACCCGGCAGCTGCCGGAACGGTTTCGGGAGCAGCTGGAGAGCATGGATGCTGAAAACCAGGCGGAAGTGTTGCTGGATGAGTATCTCTATTTTCATGAACATCCGATACCTTATGACGAGCTGAATGCCAACACTCTGCGGTTGATTCCGGAACTCACCGAACCGGAAGTACGGCAAATCAGCGCACTACTCAAACAGTATCCCGATGCAACGGCCTGGGGTGAGATGCAGCAACATCTCCCCGATGCAGTGCAGGAGATCCTGGAATACGCAGTCAGAGTACAGCCGATTTCTGATATCTCCGGAAATATGCGATGGCGGGCAAAAACACAGAATCCCGGCGAATATCAGTGGTATTCGAAATTTCGTGTTCAGAAGGGGAGCCGATTCACCGGGACAGTGGTGGTGGAAAGAGATCCGGGGGAGGTATCACTCATGGATCATGTGGCCGGAGGGATCGAATATTTCAGTCCGGAACGCACCTGGCATCTCGTGATCGGACAATTTCAACTGGGATACGGAGAAGGATTAAGTTTCGGACGCCCCCTGGGGTTTTCGAAATCCAGTGATGCGATTCGCAACGCAGATAAATCGTATACGGCCCTCCGCAGTAACAGCTCCAGCCTTGAATTCACCGGATTTACGGGAATCGCCGGAAAACATACCCGCGGCAAGCACGTGTTCCAGGGTTTCCTGGCCTCTACCCCGCGCGACGGACGGTGGGACGGGCAGGAAATTCATCTCTCCGTGTCCGGAATGCATACCACCGAATATACCCGAAGTATCCGGAATGGACTGGTGGAATCACTGCGGGGTATGGGGTATTGGTATCAGGATCAGGAGACGCGGATCGGCATTCAGATGGCCGACCACTCTTACCATCGATGGGGTTATCGGGAACGACTCGAGCGGGAAATCTTCGGAAGCCTCTGGATTGTAACCCCGTGGTTCACCCATGAAGCCGCAACGGATGATCACTTCAACCGGGCACACTACACAACGTTTCGTAAGCAACTGCTAAGATATACAATGATATTTGGCCATCGCTTCTACCATCCCCGATATCAGGTGCCTTTTGCCAATGGATTCAGTGAATATGCCGGAACCAGCAATGAAAGCGGCCTCTATTTCGGATTCCGGTGGGATGTGGGCGCCTTCCGCTGGCAGTGGTATGTTGATCAATTCCGGGAACTTCGGTCGAGTCACAGGCCAATCCGGTCCGGAACCGAATGGCTGGCAAGGGGTGATTGGCGGCCGGCTCCCAGAATGGTGCTTACCGGGCAGATCAAGACAGAGAAGAAAGAAGTGGCGGACACCCGGGTGCATAAAGGAGTCCGGTTTGAGAATACGGTCCTGCGAAGGAAAACCCAGTATCGGCTCCGCTGGACATATCGGTGGCGATCACAGGTTGATCTGGATATCCGCTTTGATCTGGCCACTGTTGACCTGAAGAATAACCTGGATTCCGGGATCCAGTGGGCGTATAAAATGACGTTTCCCACCGGAACACGGGGTGCCCTGCAGATGTTTCTGGTAACCTATGATATAACTCACAGCCAGGCCTCAACGTATTATGTTATAATGCCGGTGATTGGATCGATGCAAATTTTACGACAAACCGCACCGGGTATTCTTTTGGGGGCTCGATGGTCTGTGGAAGTTACAGACCGTGCACATCTGGCAATTTTTTATTTGCAACGACGGTTGAATCATCCCAAATTAACACATACGTTATACGGTCAATTCGAGATTACTTTTTAATGGCTGAATGAGTTCGTGGCGTTAAAAATTATGTCCATACAGAAATATCGGATGCGTTGTATCTTGTTTTTCGGTTTCTTGGTCCTGGCAGGAACAGGCCCTCTGAAGGCACAAAGTGCGTCCGAAGGGCAGGTGCTCACCAACTTCTATGAGCAAAACGGCGTGAATTATTTTTCCGCAACAGAACTCGCTGACCATTTCCGGGTGCATACATACTATAATCCTCAGGTGCAGAAGTTGATCATTTATTTGCCGGATAAGCGGTTGAAGCTCTCCGCCAATACTTCTTATGTCATGGTGAACGATGCCATGCATCATTTGCCGCATTCTGTCCTGTTTGCGAATGGCGATTTGTTGGTACCTGCGGAGGATTTTGTGCGAATTGTACAGCCTTCGCTGGACATTGCCATGAAATACAACGCCACGCCCCCGGCTATACGGTTTGAGTATTCTCCTTTTAATATCACAGATATACTAATCGAAGAAAAGAAAAACGGCACCCTCATCCGGGTTCCGGTCACTCGCGAATTCCGGGAGAATGAAATCGCTGCTGCCCTCAAGCCGGGGTGGATGTATCTGACGGTGGCAGGCGGATATATGAATGACCGGCAGCTTTCCCGGGTTCCGACTGCCGGCGCGGTCCGCAGAGTGGTCCCGATTCAGATGGAGAATTCGGTCCAGCTCTCATTTCGGTTGCGAGGCCCGGTAGAAGATTATGATGTCTATCAGAACTCCAACCCGCGGGAAATTGTGCTCAGTCTGCGGGCTCCCAGAGAACGGACTCTGAACCAGCTGAACGAGGCGCGGAATCGCTGGAAGCTGGATCGGATCGTTCTGGATGCCGGACACGGTGGCAAAGATCCCGGGGCGACCGGGCCCGGAGGGATTAAAGAAAAAGATATTGTGCTCGATATCACCAAGCGGGTCGGCCGGATCATTGAGAAGAATCTGCCGGAGGTTGAGGTGATTTATACCCGGGAAAAGGATGTCTTCATTCCCCTGCAGGAACGAACCAGAATCGCCAATGAGAAGAATGGGAAACTTTTTGTGAGTATTCACGCCAACTCGAATCCCAATCACCGGATCCGCGGATTTGAAACCTATTTGCTCCGGCCCGGAAAGACATCGGATGCCATCGAAGTGGCGGAGCGCGAGAATTCGGTGATCAAATATGAAGAATCCACGGAGATTTATCAGCGGTATGATGACGAGACGCTGATCCTGGCCACCATGATGCAGAGCGCGTTTATGAAAGAAAGTGAAGATTTTGCCAGCATGATTCAGAACGGCCTGGGGGAGTACGTGCCCAGTGTGAATCGCGGGGTGAAGCAGGCCGGCTTTTATGTGCTGGTCGGCGCTTCGATGCCGAATATTCTGGTTGAAACCGGATATATGAGCAATATCAGAGAAGCGAGGCAACTGAACAGCGCAGAATACCGGCAAAAGATTGCCCAGGGCATCTATCAGGGCATTTTGAAGTTTAAGGAAAAATACGACCAGCAAACAACAGAACAGGCATCTTTGTGACCCCACGGCAGATGACCGCTCCCCTCGGGGTGTTTGATTCAGGACTTGGCGGGTTAACTGTCGTGCGGCAGCTGCAGTGGGTGTTTCCAGCCCTGTCGATCATTTACTACGGAGATACCGCCCGGGTCCCCTACGGAACGAAAAGTCCGGAAACCGTCACCAAATTTTCCAGACAGATTGTCGATTTCCTGATTGCTCAGCAGGTGCAGGCGATTATGGTGGCCTGCAACACGGCTTCCGCTGCGGCAGTTCCCCGTATCCGGGATGAGTATTCCGTGCCAATTTACGGGGTAGTGGAACCCGGAGCAAAAGCGGCAGCAGAAGTCACCACAACCGGGCGCATCGGCGTGATTGGCACGAACTCAACCATCCGAACCAGCGTTTATACCAAAGCAATTCGGCATATCGATGATTCCATTCAGGTGTATGGCCAACCCTGTCCTTTATTTGTGCCTCTGGTTGAAGAAGGCAGAGAAGACCATCAGGTCACCGAGATCGTGGCCCGGGAATACCTGGATCCGTTGCTGGAAAAAGATATTGATACGCTCATCCTCGGGTGCACCCATTATCCGCTGCTGATAGAAACCCTGCAAAGAATCCTCCCAGGAAACCTCACCATCATCGATAGTGGTGTCGCGGCTGCCAATGCGCTGGCCGAAATTCTCAGGCTTGACTCTGATCCGAACCCTCGGCACAAGTATTTCGTCAGCGATATGCCGGAGAAATTCATGGAAATTGGCGCCAGGTTTTTGGGCAGTCCCATGGAAAATGTGTACTATTTTGATGTGGATAGACCCTGGACGCCTGAGGAGATTTCACTGGCGCCAGCCATCAGCGAATGAACGATTTCCAGGACGTCCTCAAGTATCTTTACTCGCTGCAGAATCGCGGCGTCAAACTCGGATTAGACAGAGTGCAGAAGGTGCGGGAAGTGCTGAATCGCCCGGACGAAACCTACCAGACCATCCACGTGGCCGGAACCAATGGCAAGGGGTCTACTGTCAGTTATATCTCTGCCATACTGCAGTCACAGGATCTCCGTGTTGGGTGGTACACCTCACCGCATCTGGTGCGGTTTAATGAGCGCATCCGGGTCAACGGAGCACCGATTTCTGATGAAGCGATTGTGCGGTTTATTCGACAATGCTGGCCCCGGATCGATGAACATCAACTCACATTTTTTGAGGCCACAACCCTGCTGGCTCTGGACTATTTCCGTCATCAAAATGTAGACATTGCCGTTCTGGAAACCGGTCTCGGCGGCCGACTGGATGCTACGAATGTGGTGAATCCTGCGGTGACGGTCATTACCTCAATCGGCTTTGAGCACTCCGACATCCTTGGGGACAGTCTCGCAAGGATCGCATGGGAAAAGGCTGGTATTATGAAGTCCGGCGTGCCGTGTGTCCTCGGTTCATTGCCGGGTGAAGCCGGCCAGCCGATCCAGCGCCGGGCTTCCGAGCTGAATGTGCCGGTTATTCATGCGGAGAGAGAGCTGCAGCCTCACAATATTCAATTAACCCCCGGAGGAACCAGGTTCTCATTAACCAACGACCAGCAGAATTATACGATGAGGCTTGCAATGCTGGGAAGGCAAGCGGTGACCAACGCAGTGATTGCCCTGGCAGCGGTAGAAAACCAGAACCTGTATTCGATCTCCTGGCAGCAAAGAAGGCAGGCCCTCCGGTCTGTGGTGGTCCCCGGGAGATTGCAGAAAATGCAAGAAGCGCCACTGGTGTATTACGATGTAGCTCACAACTACGATGGCGTCCGGAATTTAATCCAAAATTTACAGGTGTTGTACCCACAGAAACAACTCAGTTTTCTCATAAATCTGAAGGTGGACAAAGATATCAGCCGTTTTCAGGAACTCTTTCCGCCGGAAACACGAATATTTTTGTTGGATATCCCCGGGGTCCAGATGCATACCACTCGGGCCTGGCAATCTGTATTGAGAGAGAAAGCAGGGAGACAACTGGGTGCCGGACAGGCAGCAATCGAAAAATTCTTACAACACATAAGCGATTCCGAAGTCGGCGTAATTACTGGCAGCCATTATCTGGCACCCGCGGTTTATGAGGTGTTTAAGTTTTCCCTTGACACCTAATTGAATTATCTTATATTCAAAAAGATGACCAGCCAGATGGGAAATCAAGAGGTGAAGTGAGCAGGAAGATAGCAGGCAACTGACCAGCCATAGGTTCGTTTAAACTAACTGAAGTAAGATCAACGTTTTACATCAATTAATTAACAGTACGGAGAACAATGGAAGTTACAGAACGATTAGATATTGCTGATCTGCAGCATATGAATATCAAGGAACTGGGCAAAATGGCTCAGGATATGCAGATCCCCGGATACTCGGGTATGAAAAAGCAGAGTCTTATTTTTAAGATTCTGGAGGCGCAGGCGGAACAGGAAGGGCTTATTTTTGCCAAAGGTGTGCTGGAGATCCTGGACGACGGATATGGATTTTTACGTTCACCAGACTACAATTACACACCGGGTCCGGATGATATTTATATTTCACCCTCCCAGATAAAGCGATTCAGCCTGCAAACCGGTCATATGGTGTCCGGGCAAATCCGTCCTCCCAAAGATGATGAACGTTTTTTTGCTCTGCTGCGCGTGGAAGCGGTGAATTTCCGCCGGGCGGATGATATCAAGTCGATCATTAATTTCGACAATCTCACCCCCCTCTATCCGGAAGACCGTTATCAGCTGGAACATGATCCCAATGATTATTCCACCCGCATCGTGGATTTGATCGCCCCGGTCGGGAAAGGGCAGCGAGGATTGATCGTAGCGCAGCCGAAAACCGGGAAAACGATATTGCTCCAAAAACTGGCGAACGCCGTGTTAGAGAACCATCCCGAGGCAACCCTGATTGTCCTGTTGATCGATGAACGCCCGGAAGAGGTCACGGATATGCAGCGGTCGGTGGATGCGGAGGTGGTGAGTTCCACGTTCGACGAACCGCCGGATCGGCATGTGCAGGTGGCAAATATGGTGCTGCAGAAATCGAAGCGGATGGTGGAATTCGGTGAAGATGTGGTCATCCTGCTGGACAGCGTCACCCGACTGGCGAGAGCCCATAACGCTGTCATTCCGCACTCCGGACGGATCCTGTCCGGCGGCCTGGATTCCAACGCCCTGCACAAACCGAAGCGTTTCTTCGGATCGGCGCGGAATATCGAAGAAGGCGGGAGTCTCACCATTATCGCTACCGCGCTCATCGATACCGGCAGCCGGATGGACGATGTCATCTTTGAAGAATTCAAAGGCACCGGCAACATGGAACTGGTGCTCGACCGCGAATTGAGCGATCGCCGGACATTTCCGGCTATTGATATTAATCGCACCGGAACACGTCGTGAAGAACTGTTGCTCAGTGAAACCGAACTGGCACGTGTCTGGATACTCCGGAAATTTCTCCAGAAGATGTCAGTGGTGGAAGCGATGGAATTCTTGCTGGATAAGATGAAAGGAACCCATGATAATGAGGAATTCCTCCGCTCGATGAATCAGTAGTCGAATCTGCTCCCTTCAGTCCTTGCCATCCCGCCCGGCCTGGAGACTGAAAATTTCGTGGTTTGGGTTTTTACGGTTCTGCATATTGAAATTTTGTGCTTTTGCGGTTTAGCATTTTGAATTTTTGTACTCTTGAATTCTTGAACTCTTATCTTCTTATCTTCCCGACCAATGACCACTTTGTGGATCAATGGCAGCGTAAGATATTTTCCCCCAAACGCGACTCCGCTGCCTGGGGTGGGGCGAGGGATTTTGTACTGGTGAAGTTTTGCGCTTTTGCATTTTGAGTTTTTACGCTTGATATTTAACAGCTGAGCAGCGAATTTTCGTACTATGTCAGATTCGACCAACCGGAAGGGATTTGCGGAGCGAGTTCGGCAGGTTCAACCGTCCATGACCATGGCGGTGGCGGACAGAGCCAAAACCCTGAAGAGCCAGGGAGTGGAAATCATTGATCTCAGCGTGGGAGAACCGGATTTCGACACTCCCGGACATATCAAACGAGCAGCAATCAAAGCCATGGAATCCGGGTACACCCGATATACGAAAAACGTCGGAATTGATGCGCTGAGGGATGCGGTATGCATGAAATTCAGCCGGGATAATAATATTGAATATACTTCCGAGGAAATTATCATCTCCAATGGGGGAAAGCATGTATTGTTTAACGCCACTATGGCGCTGCTGGATCCCGGTGATGAAATCATTATATTTGCGCCGTACTGGGTGACTTTTACGGAAATGGCCAAATTGGCAGGCGGAAACCCTGTGATCATTGAAACAGAAGAATCGCAGCACTTCGAACCGGATATTGAACGGGTGCGCAGGGCAATGAACCAGCGGACAAAAGCCATACTGATAAATTCGCCCGGTAACCCGACGGGTGCTGTGTACTCCAAAACCACCGTCAGGGCCTTAGTAAAACTGGCCCGGGAATACGGTGTGTTTATCATTTCAGATGAGTGCTATGATCGCGTAACCTATGAGGGATATCATACTTCTCCTGCCTCATTTGAGGACAGCCCCGAATTGGTCATAACCGTGCAATCTGTTTCCAAACCCTATGCCATGACCGGCTGGCGCATTGGGTACGGCGGTGCGAACACAGAGATTATCGAACAGATGGCCAAGATTCAGAGCCAGAGCACTTCCAATGCAAATTCTATTGCTCAGTATGCCGCGGTTGAGGCATTAACCGGCGACCAGTTTTTCATCGGCGAGATGGTTCGGGAGTATCAAAACCGCCGGGATTACGCGCTGAACGTGCTTAACCAGATTCCAGGAGTAACCTGCAGCACTCCGCAGGGAGCATTCTATGTGTTCCCGAACGTCTCACAGTATTATGGACAACCCTACAAGGGGAATTCCCTGTCATCCTCGCTGGATATGAGCTATTATCTGCTGGACGAAACGCATGTTGCCGTGGTCCCTGGCGGCGGATTTGGGGCCGATGAGCACATCCGCATCAGCTATGCGACTTCGATGCAGGAACTTCAGCGGGGTATGGAACGTATTCAACTTGCATTGGAAGCATTAGGACGGGGCGAACAGCCACCAAGGTCGTAATTACATAGGAATTGCAGAGTACGATAAATAGTTGATAAAGTTTTTTAGAATGAACATACGAATATCCCAAATTGAGCGATTTATTTCCATAAATCGCTCAATCGACAAAGAAAATGTACGTTTTCACCTCCCCGAAAACGGCGTCGGGACGTTCCGCACCCATTCGGTGAAAACACA
>CAYPST010000124.1:0-12036 GCA_964413425.1 uncultured bacterium | reverse complement strand
ACCGGTATTTTGCTTGAATTTCCTGCTTCATTTTTTCCAATGATTGACGCTGCTGTTGGAGTTTCAGTCTTTCCTCCCGACTGTTTTCCGCTCCCTTGAGTTCGGCATTGAGGCGATCAATTTCCTCCCGCAGCCGCGCCAGCTCCAGGCGCTTGAGGCAATCCCGGGCCAGCTTTTCTCTGGCGACCATCTGTTCGGCATCGTCGATCTCGAACAGCATTCTTGTCATCAGATTCCGGACGGCAGGCATTTGCTCGGGATCTTCAAGGTCTTCTTCGACGAACTGTTCCAGCACCTGCTCCTGCTGCAGAATTGAACTCTCCGACAGGATATCAATGAACCGGCGGGCAACGATTCTGAGCAGGGGGTGCGTGAATTCCTCCAGGTCCATGTGCTTTAGGATGTAGGTTATGAGTTCTTCCTCTTCTGAAAGGAGGAGTTTCAGGAGCTCGTACTGCGCCTGCTCGTTGCCGGTGAATTTGACAGGACCCGATTGGGCGGTACTTTCTGCTGTCGTTCTCTCTCTCCTGCTTCGCCGGGAGCCCGGCTGTTTCCGCAGTTCGCGCTGCAGCCGCTGCTCATCCACCCGCATCAGCTCGGCCAACTCCTGCACCTGCAGATCACGCACCAGGCCATCGGAAATTTCCGCGATATCACGCAGGGCCCGGCGAATAAAAACGGTCCGGGAGGAAGCATCGTCCAGATCCCCGGCAGTGCGGTCCACCCGGAATTTCAGAGGGGAGACGGCCTCGTCGGCCCGTGCCCGGAATGCATTGGCTGACTCCTCCTGAATATAGGAATCAGGATCATGGCCGTCCGGCAGTGCCATGCAGCGCACTTCCACGCCCGCTTCCAGCAGCAGATTCCCGGCCCGGAGCGTGGCCTGGATGCCGGCAGTATCGCTGTCATAACAGAGGATACTTCTTCGGATATATCTGTTGAGGGTTTTCGCATGGTCCGCCGTAAACGCCGTCCCGGAGACAGCAACCACATTGGTGACCGCGTGTTCCCACAACCGCAAGAGATCGGTGTAGCCCTCAACGATAAAGACTTCCTCTTCCCGCCGGACGGCATCGCGGGCCTGGTGCAGGCCGTATAAAATTTTTCGTTTCTGGTAGATCGGGGATTCCGGGGAGTTCATGTATTTCGCCAAATCCTCCGGGTCCATGGCCCGGCCGCCAAAGGCCACCACGCGTCCGGCCACATTAATAATGGGAAACATAATCCGGTTGCGGAACCGATCGTAAAAGCCGCTGCCGTCCTTCCGCCGGGAGACGAGTCCGGCCCGGTGCAGCGCCTCCAGGTCGTGATTATTTTTTGGGCCCCAGGTGACCAGGGAATCCCAGGCGTCCGGGGCGAAACCCACCCGGAATGCTTTCAGGGTGTCATCGGAGAAATCCCGGCTGCGCAGATAAGCCAGCGCTTTTTCTCCTTGATCCGAATAAAGGGCCTTTTCAAAGAACCGCATGGCAAACGCGTTGGCTTCGTAGAGCGGGCCGACTGACGGTGTTTCGGTCGATTTACCGGAGGAAATTTCAGGCAGGGAGATGCCGCTGCTCTCCGCCAGTCGTTTGACCGCTTCCGGGAAGGTGATGCGTTCGTATTCCATCAGAAACGAGAACACGTTCCCGCCCTTGCCGCAGCCGAAACAGTGAAAAATTTGTTTGTCAGGCGCCACGCTGAAGGAGGGGGTATCTTCCTGGTGAAACGGGCAGAGCCCGAAGTAATTCCGTCCCCGCCGCCGCAGCTGCACGTACCGCCCCACCACATCAACGATGTCATTGGCCTCTCGTATCCGTTCTATCGTATGTTCTGGAATTCGAGCCATTTAATTGCACGCAGATCTTAATAGCACACGGTTTTTAATAGCACACAGATGACGCAGACTAAAAATAGTTAAGAGTAAAGAGTCAAGAGTACAAGAGTCATCGGATCAATTTGCTCTTCTGTTTCTTAATCGATATGATATAACCATAAAAATTCCAAACTGTATTCATAAATAAATTATATAGTTCGCCAAAAATCGTTAGAATAGCACGCGGATTACCACGGAAACAAAGGATAACCACAAATCAGCAATGGTTAAGAGTAGAAGAGTCACGGCGCCATCTTTCGTTTATGTTTGTTGATGGATCTGATGTACCCGTCTAGTGTCCGGATTGTGTTCATTGATAAATCATAGATCTCATCAAAAATTGTCCGGTCAATATATTTTTGATCCAGACAGGTAATTAAATGATCCTGAATTTCATATAATGATCCCCGGGACTGTCGGCAAAATTGGATATTTTCCTGAAAGTGGTATCTGCCATAACCTTCGGCAATATTTGCGGTTACAGAGACACCAGCCCGACGCAATTGAGTAATTAAATTATATTTTTCTTCCATAGGTAACGATTTAGTCAATGTGTATATTTTATTTTTCAGATCTCTTCCTAATTTCCAAACATGCAAATCCGTAAAATGATTAATACTCTGCTTCATCTATCACCTCAATTCATTACTCTTGACTCTTGACTCTTGACTATTAACCTCATCAGTATAAATCCGCGTGCTATTTCTATCACCCAAGTGTAGCGATAGTGACACCGGCGCCGCCTTCTTCCAGCTCACCCAGGCGATGGCTTTTCACATGTTTCTGTTCGGCCAGATATTCACCTATGGCTTTCTGCAGCGCCCCGGTTCCTTTCCCATGGATAATTTCAACTTCCTCCAGTCCGTGCACCAGCGCCTGATTGATAAACCGGTCCACGTTTGTTACGGCTTCGTCCACCCGCTGGCCCCGGAGATCGATCCGGTTTGACGACTTCCCGTCCTCCACCAGACGGACCCGGGTTCCGGTTCCCCCTGACTTTTTCTTCCCACGGGATGGTTTACGCTGTTCTTCGGCCGGTTCCCGGAGCATATCCGCCGGAACGTCCATCCGCATGCCCCCGATATCCACGGAGATGCGGCTGGCACCTTTTGGTTCGTCAACCACTGTGCCGGTTTTATTAAACTGGGTGACGTAGACCAGGTCGCCTTCCTGCAACGTGTCGATTTCTATGGGTTCCCCGTCTCCGGCCGGTTCTTCCTGCACCTCCTCCTGAATGCCTGCCACTTTTTCTTTTTGCTCGGCAACGGTTCGTTTGGCCTCTTTGATGGCTTCCTTCGACGCCTCGGATTCCCGGATTTTCCGGATGGCTTCCTCGATCTTCCGGGAGCTCTCGTCCAGGATCTTCTGCGCATCCCGGGCCGCCGTCTGTTTCGCTTTCTTCACCTCTTCCCGGATTTTCTCCGCCTTGGTCTCATACTCGCGCTTCAGATTCTCGTACTTCATCCGCTGGGAAGAATGCTCGTTTTTTTCCTTTTCCAGCTGGTCTGCCTGTTTCTCCAGCTGGACGATCAAATCCTCCAGCGCTTCTTTGGAAGAGTCCAGATAATGCCGGGCGGCGTCGATAATTTCCGGCTGCAGCCCCACCCGCCCGGCGATTTCCAGGGCGTAGCTGCTGCCAGGCCGGCCGATATGCATGACATAGGTGGGTGAAAGATCTTCCTGGTTGAACTGCATGGCGGCGTTGAGAATTCCCTGCGTATTATGGGCAAACGCTTTCAGTGCACCATGGTGCGTGGTGGCGATGGCCAGCAATCCCGTTTCCAGCAGACGCTCCAGGATAGCTCTCGCCAGAGCGGCGCCTTCGGTGGGGTCGGTCCCGGTGCCCAATTCATCGAGTAATACCAGACTTTCGCCGGTGGCCTGCTCCATAATCTGTGATATCCGACCCACATGCGATGAGAAGGTAGAGAGATCCTGTTCGAGGGACTGCCGATCACCGATATCGATGTAAATGGCATCCATTAGGGGAATCACCGGACCCTCATATGCGGGAATGTGCAGCCCGGAAAGAGCCATGAGTACCAGCAATCCGGCGGTTTTCAGGGTGACGGTTTTTCCGCCGGCATTGGGGCCGGTAATTAAAATGATACGGTCACCGTTTCCAAAGATAATATCGTTGGGAACCACTTCTTTGGTCCGCATCAACACCGGATTTCTGGCTCCCTTCATGTCAATCCGCTGGTCGGTGGACACAACGGGAGGCACCGCGTCGATCTCCATGGCGTATCGAGCCATGGCATGCAGCAAATCCAGCCTGACCACCTGATCCTGGTTCACGGCTATTTCGTCCGCCACCTCGCCCACCTGAGCAGTCAACTCCCGCAGAATCCGCTCGATCTCCTCCTGCTCCGCCAGCTGCAGTTCCTTGAGTGTATTGTTGCCCTCAACAATAGCCATGGGTTCGATGAAAAAAGTCTGCCCGCTGGACGACTGATCATGGACAATCCCCTGGATTTTATTTTTGTAATCCAGCTTCACCGGCACCACCAGACGGCCGCCGCGGATGGTCGCGCGATCATCCCGGAGCATTCCGGCATCGGCGTATTGCCGGGTGAGATGTTCCATCTGCTCCCGAATCGCGGCTTCCTGCCGGATGATCTGTTTGCGAATACTGCGCAGCCTGTCACTGGCGGAGTCCTTCACCTTGCCATAATCGTCGATTTTGTCACTGACAGCGTTCTCTATGGACTTGTGAGCGGTAATGAGATCTACCAGCTCTATCAATCCTGCGTACCGGGATCCCCGCTCTTTGAGATACTGCCGGCAGTTCCGGCTGGTTTTTAAAATCCGGGTAATGGCGAGCAGCGACTCCGGCTTCAGCACGGCATTTTCAATCTTAGCGTGCCGGAAGTCCTCGCTGCAGTCTTCCACCCGCTGCAGCGGAAAAGGATCATCATGTTGCAGGATATCGACGAAATCGCTGATACCTCGGCTGCGCTGCCGGATCAGATCGAGGGATTCATACGGTTGAATGGAGAGGGCCCGGGTATTCGCTAATTCAGAGAGACAATACTCAGCAATGAATTCCCGGATTTTGGTATATCCCAGGTCTTCGAATGCATCTTCCTGCCAGTTCATCAATAAACGTGTGAGACTTTCCTTCTCGGCTGTTGTTGATCATTGTGCAATTCCGGTGCAGTCCCCTGCTGCTGTCGTTTCAGCCTACGCCTCAATTCCTCCAGCAGTTCCGGACTTTCCAACAGCTCCTGCACTTTCTCCTTCGAGAAATCGCGCAACACTTCCGGATCAACTTCGTCACCGAGTAACTCTTCGAGCCGGTCGAGGGGAGTGTCCCTGTTGAATCGGGCAAAGGAGGTGCGCTCCCCGCTCACGGGCAGGTATTTTTCCATCCGATGGATAAAGTACCGGGCATCCGGGAAGACCTTAACAATGCCATCATAAATGGTGGGAGCGACTCCCAGGATGATAGAGTAAGTTTCGGTATTTGTTTCCAGATCACTGGTATAGCGTTCCACCGGGAGCAGCAGCAATCCCCAGAGTAACAAACTGAGAAGGATGGTGGCTTTGACCGCACCGAAGATTGCGCCACCCGCCCGATCCGCCCATCCTAACATACTGAAACGAAGAAAACGCTTCAGAAGCTCCGTAAATAGTTTAATACCGAACATGACTACCAGAATAATGAGGATAAAGCTGATGACAGTGAGTTTCTCCGGCGATGAATCGAACATGGCCGCTAATTTCGCGGCCACTATGTGCACATAACTAATTGCGATCAGAATTGCAGCGACCAGCCCAATGATCTTCAGGAGCTCTTCAACCAGTCCGCGCCTGGTCCCCGCCAGCGCAAATAGTCCCACGATGACAAGAACAAAAATATCAAAGTAATGCATACATTGCGCCTATCCGGAAAACGTTAAGATCGCCGGGATCGTATGGGACGCCCCAAGGGGATCCCTCAGGGACAAAGAACCAATGAACGATCCTCTCTGGTATTCTCATAATAATATCGGCAGATATCCCATTTGCATAATCGGTGGAAGCCTTTTTCAACATGAGCTCTCCGCCTCCCCCGAAGACCATTCCACCTGCCGTTCGGTCATCCTGCGGTTGCCGTTCCCGATTTGAAACTTCCGATTCGCCGCGACATACCGGGACAGGCTGTATGCCATTCTCTGAGTGGCGGGGGTGGGTTCGTCACCGGTTTCCGTTCCACCGTCCGTTCGATTATCATGCTTCTGCCTTTTCACTTCTGCCGTCTGCCTTTTGCTCCGAAGTCCCACAAGGGATCCCGTTGGGGGAGTCTCTTCGAGGCCGTTTGCCGGATTTTTACCTGTTTTAATCTGTGTCTATCCTCTTTTTCTGCGTTCATCCGTGTGCTATTTTTTCGTTTAAGACAGTTTTTCCCGGACAATTTGCTGGACGATGCTGCCGTCGGCTTTCCCTCGTACTTGCGGCATAATGGTTCCCATCACCCGACCCATATCCCGCATGGTCTCGGCTCCGGTTTCCACAAGCACTTCGTCGACCAGTTCCCGAATCTCATCTTCGTTCAACTGTTCCGGGAGATACTTTTCAATAACGGCCAGCTCCGCCCGTTCCTGCTGCACCAGATCATCCCGGCCGCCTTCTTCGTAGGATTCAATAGATTCTTTCCGTTTCTTTGCCGCGGAAGACAGCACCTGCATCTGATCTTCGCCGGTCAACTCGCGGTTCAACTCGATTTCCTTTTCCCGGAGCATAGATTTCAAACTGCGGATGGCTTCCCTTGTCGATTTGTCGCCGGCTTTCATGGCGGCCTTGAGATCGTCATTCAACTGTTTACTTAAATCCATCGGTCCTCCTTCTTATGAACATAATAAAGCCACGAATGTCTTGAATCAACATATATTATCCGGTTGGCAGTTGGCAGTTTCCAGTTGGCAGTTTCCAGTTGGCAGTTTCCAGTTGGCAGTTGGCAAAAGGTGGGGAAATAACATTAGCAACATTTCGCAGAACTCAGGCATTTTTGACTCCATATTTTTGAGGATAGGTAAGCATATGGTACAGCATTCTCCCCACTTCTTCAGATTTCCTCAAAAGATCTCTGTGCACATCTTCAGATATGTAATGACAGGCTAATGCGAAATCCAGCCAGACTTGTGTTTCACTATTCTCCATATCAGCATCAGAGACCTTACTTAAAAAGTGCGCAATATATTGCCGTTTCCGGTAAGATTCCGCAATACTTGTTGTGACTGATCGAGAGGATCTCCGTATTTGATCAGTGAGCGAATAGGTTTCCTCTTTTGGAAAATGCTTACTGGTCTTAAAAATATCCATTGCCAGATCAAATGACTTTTTATATACGCCTAGGTCTTTAAAATTACCTGGCTTCATTTTGCATCAGACCTTTCTTGCTCAGAAAGTGAACATCAGCATTCACGCATTGCCTTGCCAACTGCCAACTGCTTACTGCCTACTGCCAACTGCTTACTGCCTACTGCTTACTAAATCTCCGTTCCGTCCGGGATGACTGAATTTTTCGGGATCACAACGATGCCGTCCCGGATGGCATAATTTTCCTCATCTTTATCTTCGTGGTAGGTTCCCTCCCCAATAACCACATTCTTGCCAATCCGGGGATTTTTATCGATAATGGCGTTGCGGATCCGGGTGCCATCGCCCACCCCCACCGGAATCAACCCTCTGCTGGCATCGTCGGCCCGCTCTTCACTGGTTTGATAGTAATCTGCGCCCATCAGAATGGTCTGTGCAATATCCACGTCTGCCCCGATACGACTTCTGAGACCAATGATTGAATTTTTAATACTTGCCGCCTGGATATAGCTGCCGTCTGCCAGGAATGATCGCTCAATATATGTTTTCTCAACCCTGGTACCCGGGAGGAATCGGGGGTGGGTGTAGATGGGATTCCTTCCCTGGGAAAAAGCAAAGGGCGGACGGATATTGGTCAGGGCCAGGTTCGCATCGTAAAAGGCCCGGATGGTTCCGATGTCTGCCCAGTACTTATCAAAATAATAGGCTTTGACTTCATAGTTGGGAATAGACGCCGGAATAATGTCGTGGCCGAAATCATCTCTGGAAGGATCTTCAGCCATGGCCTGTTCCAGGACTTTCGGTTCAAAGACGTAGATGCCCATGGATCCCAGAAAGCGTTTCTCTTCTTCGCCCTCCTCCGGTTCCCGAAATTCGTCCGGGATTGCCGAGGCCATGGGTTCGAGTTCTTCACTGGTTTGCGGTTTCTCAAAAAACTCGGTGATGTTCCGCTCCTTATCGACTTTCAGGATGCCGAAAGCCCTGGCTTCCTCAGCGGTCACCGGCTTCACGGCAATGGTAATATCCGCGCCCATTTCCCTGTGCGCCTCCACGAATTTGGAATAATCCATTCGATAGAGATGATCCCCGGCCAGAATCAAATACTGCTTATAGGGATAGTTGTGAAAATGCACCAGATTCTGCCGGACGGCATCCGCTGTTCCCTGGTACCATTTACCGCTTTCGATGGTCTGCTCTGCCGCCAGCAGATCCACAAATCCCCGGGAGAATTTATCAAAATTGTAGGTCTGGGAAATATGACGATGCAGGGAAGCGGAACTGTACTGGGTCAGCAGAAACATGGACATGATATTGCTGTTGATGCAATTGCTGATGGGAATATCGATTAATCGATACTTGCCTCCGATAGGAACCGCCGGTTTGGCGCGATACCGGGTCAGGGGATCCAGACGCGTCCCTCTCCCTCCGCCCAGGATGATCGCAGCGATATTCTTCATGGTAATATCTCCTTTGTGGTTAAATCCAGAGTTCCAGTTGCAACCAGGTGAGGATAAATGCCAGTGCAATTCCGGAGATGGCCTGGGCCGGAGTGTGGGCTTTCAATTTGGTCCGGGAGTAAATCATGAGCGGGAATAACATGAAAAGCCACCACCAGGATCCGCCATAAAGATACAGGAAAGGAACAAGCACACCGGAAATCGCCATGCCGTGGATACTGATTTTCCACCAGTGATTGATGACAGTTGCAATAATGGTATTTACGGCGTAAATAGACATCAGTACCACCACGGTAACCGGCGCCTCAATGAGATACAGCACAAGAGTGGCCACGGCATATCCGGCGGCTCCGATGGCAAACGGTTTTCGCCTGAGAAGACGTTCGGGAACATCTACGCTTGTGGTAATCCCTCGTCTCTTCATGAGAGCTACGTAGGTTCCGATTACCACATTCGTAGCGATAAATGTGATACTCCACACCAACCATCCGAAGGCAGGGTTCTCTGTCCCGGCGAATGAAAAATGCAAAAACACCACCGGCCCCACCAGGAAAGGATGCAAGATTACGGAAATCAACCTGGCCCCGAATGCTTTCGGGGTGTCATCCTGGGACGCTATCCGCATTCTGGCCGCTAAATCGAAGTCTTTCATCGGGTATTATACATCTTTCAGCACGCTGCATCCACGGTGTATTTTCCCATAAACATTAACGAGTAATCCGCAGGAATTCAAGAGGACAAGAATTCAATACTCCAATACTCAAAATTTCAATACTCAATATTACAAAATCCCTGCTCCCAACCCGGGAACGCACAATCTCAAGAAACCAATTCTCAAAACTTCAAAATCCCTCCCCATCCTCAGGGCGCAGCCACAGAAACGAGAACTCATATCAAAGGATACTGCGGTCTCACGTACCCGACCGACGGCCTGCGATTTATAGCCGTACGATCTTCCTGCCTCTGCCCCCTGCCTTTTGCCCGATGCCGATTGCCTGCTGCTTACCGCCTACTGCCAACTGCCTACTGCGCCCAGACGGGAATGATGGTGAGGTCCACGCCCCATGCGCCTGGCAGCCAGAACATGGCGACGAGCGTGACGATAAGAATTCCCAGCAGATTCAGGACAATGCCGGTACGGGCCATGGTGGGAATGGAGATATATCCGCTGCCGAACACAATGGCATTGGGCGGCGTGGCAACCGGCAGCATAAAGGCAAAGGACGTCGCCACTGCTGCCGTGACCATGGTGGCGAGGGGGCTGATTCCCACTGCCAGTGCCAGTGAAGCCATAATAGGCATCAACATGGTGGACGTGGCAGTGTTGGATGTCATCTCGGTAAGAAAAATGGCCAGCGTCACCACTGCCAGCAGAATCACCATCATGGGTGCACCGGATAATCCGGAAAGCAGACCGGCCAGCCACTTTGCCAGTCCCGAGGCCTGAAACGCTTCGGCCAGTGAAATCCCGCCGCCGAATAATAAGAGTATCCCCCAGGGGATCCTGGTGGCGGTTTTCCAATCCATCACGAATTCACCGGTCCTGAAATTCACCGGGAGAACAAATAATAACGCCGCCCCGAAGATCGCGATGGTGGCATCGGACATCATTGGAAAGACGTTCTTCAGAAAAAATCCTCGCGCTATCCAGAGAATAGCCACGGTGCCAAACACTATGAGCACTTTCGATTCTTCCCTGGAAATGGGTCCCAATTTCTTCAATTCCTGCGAGATAATACTCATACCAACGGGCAGTCTGCCGAATTCAAAGGAAAACGCGATATGTGTCAGGTAGTACCAGACAATCAACACAAAGATCACCGACAGCGGGAAACCGAACAGCAGCCACTGGGCGAAGCTGATTTCCACGTCGTACATTTCTTTGATGATACCCACGAACACAGCATTGGGTGGTGTTCCAATGATAGTAGCGACGCCGCCAATGGATGCGGCGTAGGCAATGCCCAGCATGAGTGCGGTTCCGAATTGAAATTCGCCCCGGGCGACTTTCTGCTGAATGTTGTCTTTGTTTAACAGATCCCCCACCTGTTTAATCACGGCCAATCCGATTGGTGTCATCATCATGGCGGTTGCGGTATTGGAGATCCACATGGAAAGGAGAGCCGTGGCTGCCATGAAACCGAGGATAATCCTTTTTGGCGTCTGTCCCAGTGCCTGAATGACCGTGAGGGCAATACGACGGTGGAGATTCCACTTTTCCATGGCCAGAGCGATGAGAAATCCCCCCATAAACAAAAAAACCAGATGGTTGGCGTAGGGCGTGGTGGTCTCTTGCGTACTCATCACGCCGAAAACGGGGAAAATAACAATCGGCAGCAGCGCCGTGGCGGCAATCGGAATGGCTTCCGTAATCCACCAGACGGCAATCCAGGCACTTCCGGCCAGGACAATCTGGGCATCGCGGGTTAACTCGGCCGGCGTCGGCATGAGGTACAAACCAAGAAATAACAGGGGTCCCAGGAACAGTCCGATTTTCTTCCTCAGAGAACTGCTTCGGGGATTATTTGATTCCTTTCGCTCTCCGGATGATTTCGAAACAGCTGGCATTTACCCCCCTTCAGTCATACCACGTCGATCATGTGCTTCTTAATTGCAGAAGATGCGTCCGGGATTGCTGAACAGGACCATAGTATACTAAACCACAGGAGGGGATACAACAGGAACCGGAATCTCAGGGACTTGTGGTGTGGGATGGGTTCTCCCAGGGGAGAGATGGTATAAATGTTCCCGATGATACGGCAGGCACAACCTCAGATTCACAGAGGAGGTTCAGCACCGTTTCATAAGGGGAACCCCCCTGAAAGACTCCACCGCCGCGCAGCCACAAAATGAGTGGCTTGAATGGGATCTTTGAAACAGCCGGGTTGAGCAGCAGACCATGCCGCACGTCGGAAGGGACATCCCAATGCTCAATTTCTTTCTCATGCATTCTGTGTCTTCTGACCTTTTTGTGGCCCGATCATGCAGTTCCCAACATAACCAACAGTATCCTGTCAGTTTGCCCACGAACACCAGCGAAGAACCAGATATTATTTCCGTTTCTATAGCCGGTGTTGGTCCCGCACGTAACGCACTTTCCCGGTAACGTCACCTCTAATGAATCACAGATTCAAAGAGTGACGAACCGGGACAAGCCGAGCAAAATTTGTCGGCTGGTGGGTTCTAGCCCCCCTCAGGAGCATCCCGTGGTGGTCCCGCAGGTAACACACTTCCCCGATAACGTCACCTCTAATGAATCACAGATTCAAAGAGTGACGAATCGGGGCGAGCGAGATACATCCTGCGCTCAGTAGTTCCTATGGACCTTTTATGAGCAGCCGGTGGTGGTCCCGCACGTAACGCACTTCCCCGGTAACGTCACCTCTAATGAATCACAGATTCAAAGAGTGACGAACCGGGACA
>CAYPST010000123.1:0-12079 GCA_964413425.1 uncultured bacterium | reverse complement strand
AGATTTCCGCTACACTTTCTCCGAAGGAGTCCCTTCGGGATTAGACCAGACTCATATATACAAAATTTATTTCGGTATTTAGGCATATATAATTTATTTTCTCTTTGCGTTTTCTAAATAGGCTCATATGTGAGAAATGTAGAACTATTTCAATATTCCCGACTTGCTCCCTCCTTCATGAATACTCTCGTAAGCTAATCCGAATCGTCAGCATCTTTTTTTCGCTGTTTTTCCTGAAATAGTTTATGATGAGACGAGCCTTCCCTGAGCATTTTGGAACCGCAGCTGGGGCACAGTTCGTCCTGGCAGGGGTTTCCTTTCCGGTGCGGGATTTTCGTGCCGCATTTCGGGCAGATACAGTTGCCTGCCGGTCCCATGCGCTCATGTGGGTATCCGGACATAATCACTGTCTCCTCTGATTCTTCTTCTTTGGATTATTTATGTGCGGTGTCCAACAGGAACGATTTCAGATCATCGAACTGGTTGGAGAGCGGGAGCGATTGTTTCTCTGCCTGGAGCGCTTTTTTCAGACGGGCCGGAATGTCGATATTCTTCTTCACGAGAGGTTCCACCGTTTCCAGAAACTTAGCGGGGTGGGCGGTTTCCAGGAAGATGCCGATTGTCTGTACCGAGGTTCTCATCAGATATTCCCGGAGCGCGAGATAGCCCACGGCGCCGTGAGGATCCAGAAGGTAACCGGTGCGTTCCCGGACCTCCCTGATGGCCTGCCGTGTTTGCTGGTCGGTCCATGATGATCCGATGATGTCCTCCCGCATCCTGGAGGCGTGGTGATCATAGAGATCCAGCATGCGAGCAAAGTTGCTGGGATTCCCGACGTCCATGGCGTTTGAGATTGTTTCGACGGAATCTCTGGGAGTGAAGTTGCCGGTACGGAGGTATTCAGGGACCACATCGTTGACATTGGAGGCCGCGATAAAGCGCTGCACCGGCAGCCCCATACGTTTGGCCAGAAGCCCGCCGGTCAGATTGCCGAAATTGCCGCTGGGCACGGAAAAGATTGGCGGCCGGTTCTCGTTGTCACGCTGTGCGTACGCCCAAAAGTAATAGAAAGATTGCGGTATCAGCCGGGCGATGTTAATGGAATTGGCAGAAGTTAATTCCAGAGCATGGTTCAACTCGGGGTCGGCAAATGCTGTCTTCACCAGCCGCTGGCAGTCGTCGAAATTTCCCTCGATTTCCAGTGCAGTGATGTTATGGCCCAGGGTGGTGAACTGCTTTTCCTGGATTTCGCTGACTTTATTTTTCGGATACAGGATATAGACCTGAATTCCCGGGACTTGCAGAAAGCCGTGGGCGACCGCACTGCCGGTATCGCCGGACGTGGCCACCAGAATGGTGAGCGCATGATCCTCCCGGCGGATGAAATAGGACATGAGACGTGCCATAAACCGGGCTCCGAAGTCTTTAAATGCCAGAGTCGGGCCATGGAAAAGTTCCAGTGCAGAGACGTGATCATCGACAGGTACTGTAGGAGCGGGAAAGTTGATGACCTCTTCGACGAGTGCCCGGAAGACGGTCTCAGGCACCTCCTGCGCGAAAAAAGGATAGCCGGCCCGGAAAGCCAGTTCCTGAAAGGAATACTGCTTCAGATGATTGAAGAATTGTTTCGGAAGGCGGGGAATCTCTGCCGGCATATACAAACCACCGTCCGGCGGCATCCCGGTGAGCACCGCTTTCCTGATAGAGACTTCCGGACTATTGCGATTGGTGCTGTAAACCTGCATTATTCTCAGTCGATCAGATACGGACCGTTCTTATTAATAGGAGAAATGTACACTTCACTTTCGATATCCTGTGCGCTGCAGGTGGTCTGCATGACCTTTCCCACGCCGGTGGCGGTTTCCATGTCGGTACTCAGCGCGAATACCGAGGGCCCGGATCCCGAGATGCTGCATCCCAGTGCTCCGGCGTCGATAGCCGCTTCTTTGATCTCATCGTATCCCGGGATTAACAGCGACCGGACCGGTTCGATGATGACATCTTTCATGGACCGGCTGATCAGGTCATAATCGGAGGTCATGAGGCCGGTGATCAGGCCGGCCACATTGCCCCACTGGACAATGGCATCTTTGAGCAAAATTTGCTTCTTCAGGATCCGGCGGGCGTCGTCAGTCAGCACTTCAATCTGCGGATGCAGGAGCGTGCAGTATAAATGCTCGGGCGTGGGGATTTGGATAATATCCAGCGGATGGTAGCTGCGGATAAGAATAAACCCGCCCAGCAGCGACGGCGCCGCGTTATCGGCATGGGCTGCCCCGGAGGCAATCCCTTCGCTTTGTATGGCAAAGGGTAACAGATCCCGGGGGGACAGGGGATCATCGAACAATTTATTCACCGCATAGAGAGCAGCCACGGCACTGGCTGCGCTGGACCCCATGCCGCTGCTCAGGGGCATTTTCTTATGGAGATCGATTTCGATGCCCTGGTCGAACCCGGTATGCTCCAGAAATCGGGTAATGGCAATTCCGGCGGTGTTTTTCGCGGCGTCATACGGCAGCCGGCCGTTATCGCCGGTGATCCTGGTGATTTCAATGCCTGGCGAGGACTTACGGCGCAACTCCACCTCATCACCGGGTTCGTTGATCGCAAATCCCAGGATATCAAACCCACAGGCAACGTTCGCCACTGTGGCGGGCGCAAATGCACAAATTCTCTCAGGCACGTTCTCTCTAACGGTGTTATCGATCCAGGTGAACAATTATGTTACAGGGTTCTCAGGAGACCGGAACGGTCACTTCTTCCAGATACCCTTTTTTCACCAGCAGTTCGGCATTCAAGACGGCGCCCCCTGCGGCTCCGCGAATGGTGTTATGGGAAAGTGCGATGAACTTCCAGTCGAGGACGGGGCATTCCTGCAGCTTCCCGATACTGACGGCCATCCCCCTCTCCAGATTGCGGTGCAGTTTTGGCTGGGGATAGTTCTGTTCGCGGAAATACCGGGTTGGCTGCGTGGGAGCCAGCGGCAGCTCCAACTCCTGCGGTTCACTCCGGAAGGTGTGCCAGGCCTCGATAATGTCATCTTCGGACACCTGCTGTGTGAGCTTCACCGAGAGCGCTTCCAGGTGTCCGTGCACCACGGCAACCCGATGGCACTGCGCACTGATTTTCATCTCCCCCGGTTCAACGGCACCGTTGCTCATCGTTCCAAAGATTTTTAACGGCTCGGACTGCATTTTCCCCTCTTCGCTGCCGATGTGCGGGATGACGTTATCCAGGATATCCAGACTCGGAACGCCCGGATAGCCCGCACCGGACAGCGCCTGCATGGTCACCACGTGCACGGATTCCAGGCCGAAACGATCCACAAGTGGTTTTAACGCCAGCACCATCCCGATAACAGAACAATTCGGATTGGTGACTATCATTCCGCCGTCATACTGCTGCGAGCGCACCAACTCCAGATGCGCACTGTTGATTTCCGGCACCAGCAGCGGCACATCCGGATCCATCCGGTGATTTTTCGCATTGGAGACCACGATATATCCGGCACTGGCAAACTCGGTTTCGATCCCGCCGGCCACCGAAGAATCTAATCCGGAGAAGACAATCCGGCAGGGCAAACCAGGCTGGCACGCCCGGACTTCCATGCCGGCGATATCCTCAGGCAAGGGAGATTCCTGAAACCAGCTGGCGGCTTCTGCGTAGAGTTTCCCGGCGGATCGTTCAGAAGCGCCTAATGCCGTAATTTCAAACCAGGGATGGTCTGTTAGTAATTCGATGAATTTTTGTCCCACGCTTCCTGTCGCTCCCAGTATCCCGACAGGAATTTTTTCTCTATTCATAGATTACGATTCTCCTTCTTTGATGGTTTTAATATGCGTTGCAACCTGCAGTAAATCGGTAAAGACCCCGGCTGCCGTGACTTCCGGCCCGGCACCGGGACCCTGGATGACCATCGGGGTTTCATTATAAAATCGGGTGGTCAGCGCGATAATGTTATCATTGCCGGTCAGCAAATAGAAGGGATGGGTTTCGTCAATGGCTTTCATTGAAATCTCCGCATGGTTGTTTTCCAGGGATGCGATATACATGAGCCGTTTCCCCTCCCTGATGGCGGCTTCCCGCTTTTCTTCCATATCCGGATCCAGGTTTTTCAACTGCTCAAAGAATTCATCGACCGTTTCTACCTCCAGACATTCGGGCGGAAGAAAATTATTATTGGCGACCTGATCCATTTCCAGAGGCAACCCGCTTTCCCTGGCCAGGATGAGGAGTTTTCGCACCATATCCATTCCGTCCAGATCGTTACGGGGGTCCGGTTCCGTGTACCCTTTTTCCTGGGCTTCCAGCACGATGTCGCTGAAGGGGCGCTCCCCGGAGAACGTATTGAATATATAACTCAGGGTTCCGGAAACCACCGCCTCGATTTTCTGGACGTGATCGCCCACATGCACCAGATCCTGGATGGTTTGTATCACCGGGAGGCCGGCGCAGACATTGGTTTCGTAAAGGTACAACACTTCATTGCTGGAGGCCAGATCTTTCAACTCCAGATAGTCGTGATAGGCTCCGGAATTTGCCTTTTTATTTGCCGCAACCACAGAGATGCCGGATTCCAGAATTGCCTTATACCAGTCGGCCACTTCATCACTGGCCGTACAATCCACAAGCACGCAATTGGATAAGTTCAGTTTCCGCATGGTATTGACATATTTTTCCATGGTCATGGCTTCACCCTCGCGGTCCATTCGTTCCCGCCAGTTGTCCTGGTGAATGCCGGCCTGGTCGAACAGCATTTTCCGGCTGTTCGCGATGCCCAGGATGTGCAGGTCATGCTTTTTCCGTTCGTACGGCCGGGCAATGTACTCGTGCATCTGTTTCAGCAGGGCGCCGCCAACCCGACCGGTGCCGACCAGGAACAGGTTTACGGCATGACTTTCCTTTTTGAAGAACGCAGAGTGAATGGCGTTCAGGGCTCGTGCTTCATCGGTCCTGTCAATAACGGCAGAGATATTTAACTCAGAAGACCCCTGGGCAATCGCCACCACGTTGATGTCATTTTTTCCAAGGATCTGGAACAGGCGGCCGGCAATGCCAGGTGTGTGCCGCATATTTTCCCCGACCGCCGCTACAATCGAGAGATCCTTTTCCACTATGACCCGGTCGATCTGGTGGGCCTGTATCTCCAGGGCGAATTCCTTTTCGATGGCTTCTTTCGCCCTGAGTGCGTCTTCGGGGGCCACGGCAAAACAGATGGTATGCTCCGAGGACGCCTGGGTGATTAAAATGATGTTAATGTTCACCCGGGCCAGCGAGGTAAACAACCGGGAGGAGATCCCGGTGACGCCGATCATCCCGGACCCCTGCACCCGGAGCAGAGCAATTTGTTCTACGGAAGAAATGCCGCTGATCAGATATTCCAGATTCGCCCGGTTCCGGCTGATGACTGTGCCGCCGAACGCCTGATTGAAGGTGTTCCGGATACGAATGGGGATATTCCGCTCGAACGCCGGCTGCATTGCCGAAGGATGGATTACCTTGGTTCCGAAATGTGACATTTCCATAGCTTCTTCGTAGGTCACATGGTTCAACGAGAATGCCGAGGGCACCACCCGCGGATCAGCGGTCATGATCCCGTCCACATCAGTCCAGATATCGATGCTGTCCGCCATAACGGCCGCACCGATCACCGAGGCCGTGTAGTCGGATCCGCTGCGGCCCAGGGTGGTGGTTTCATTCTTAATGGTCGAGCCGATGAAACCGGTGATCACCGGGATTGCCGTCCGATCCCGGAAGAAATCCGCTGTTTTCCGATAGGTCTGCTCGATATTCACCCTGGCCGCCCCGAAGGTCTCGTCAGTTTTGATGAACTCTCTGGAATCCACATATTTCGTGTCGAGACCGACCTCCTTCATCGCCTCACTGATGATGTATGCGGAAAGCCGTTCACCGAAACTCATGATAAAATCGAGCGTTCTGGCAGTCAATTCTTTTACCAGATAGACCCCGTTTAAGGTATCTTCCAGTTCATTGAAGGTGGATTTCACAGAGGCAAACACCTTGCTCTGCCGCTTTGCGCTGATCAGGGCCTTGGTGAATTCGATCAGCTTATTTTCCAGACGCTCCACATCCTGCAGGTAGGCATCGTCACCGGTGGCGGCAATCTGGCTGATTTGAATCAGCTGGTCGGTCGCTCCGCCAAATGCGGAGAACACCACTCCCACCCGCTCCGATTTCTGTGCTTCAGCCACAATATCAATCACGGTTTTAATCCGGTCGGGAGTACTGACGGAGGTTCCGCCGAATTTTAAAATTTTCATTGTTAAAACAATCTTCCCTGGTACACTTTCATATGTTGTGCGTTATTCATCCTTGTGTTCTCTCTTAATAATCTCGCCGTTTTTCTTAGGCCTGCCAAATATATTCATGCAATTTATAAAAAGAATGTTCAAAATAAAAAAGGTGAAACCCGGAGAAAGAGGATTTCCGGAATTGCGTCTATTTAGAAAACGCCAAACGCAAAGGTCACGAAGGCCGCAGAGGTCGCAAAGAGGGGCTGAGAGAATCTCCCCGGGTATTTCGGTTCGTATATAGTATGTATGAGGTGATTCTGAATCCACAGATTGATACAGATTACATAAAATAAAGCCTGATAAACGGATGATTGTGGTAAATCCGTTGTGTGAAATGGCATCAGGTATGCCGGCAGAAAAGAAAACACCGCCTGTCATTCTGATCCCGGTTCACCGGGATCCCACACAACGGGACTCCGCTCAAGATGACATATTCTGTGCTTAATTTGTTGTTCTCACACAGCCTCTTTTGCCGGGGTCAGGAAAACCATATCCAATTCCAGGTCGTTTTAACGGCCTGACCAGACTTAATAGTCACTTATAATTATAAAGTGCTTTCTTGTAAATAGACAGGTAACAGATTTCCACTATACTTTTTTTGAGAGAGTGCGCTCGCATAAGATGACGGAAGTTACGAGGAGTTATCGAATCCCGAAGCGTGGGAAGAGAGTGTGATTATTTTTTATCATGACTATTAAGTCAACTCAGGAAAACCGTTAAAACGGTTCAATGGAGGGACTGTTTTCCCAGAATCCCCGGGATGTCCCGTAAGGGATCCCGTTGGGAAATCCCGGGGTGAAGAAGAAAAAGATCTGAGCGTGCACCGTTCCGGGAATTGTCCTGAGTAGATTTAATAGTCATATTTTTTATTAACGACAGACCGGAGTGTAGAGAGGGCATGCTCCCAGGCGTCGGCATACCACTGGCGCGCGTCTTCCCATTCTTTGCTGCTCCGCCAGCCGGAATGAACCAGATGGACATCTGTTTCGGTTCCGGAGTCGCCAACCGGGAGAAAAAAGATCACGCAATGGGTCTTCGGATCGGCGCCATCCATAAAGCGGCTGAACTGGCTGAAACTCTTCCATTCGAAAGAGAGGAACCGTCCGTGTTCGATCCCGGTGATTTTGCATCCGTGGGAGCTATCGGTGTGAGGATCATCTTTATTCCAGAAGAGATGGTATTTTCCGCCAACTTCCGGTTTCACATCAGCTTTCGGGGCAAGCCAGCTGACAATCAGCCGATTAACGGTGAAATACTCAAAGGCGCGTTGTGGTCTGCATTGCAGTCGAATCTTTTTATGGATGATTTTATCCATGGAAGAGTGCTCCCGGTGATTTGCATTAATACCTGGTGCGAATTTAAGAAGCAGAGTAGCGGCTTTCCAGGGATATTCATTGTCACAGTGACGCCGGACGCCATTCCATAACCCGTTGATCGGTTGCAGGAATTCTACTGATGACGGTTGGTTGTTGATATCACCTATTTGCGTCCTGTTCTATTACAGATTAAAGAGTGACTCTTGTGGCGTGAGATGATATCTCGCAGCGGCGGGGAAGTGGGCATTGCATAAACTCTTACCCATTTCTCAAGGCTATCACGCGTATTCTGCGGCAGAATTCCCCGAGGAAATATCCGGCGCACTTCTTTTTGTGTTGATGGGCTGCAATGGCACGCAGCAGACAGCAACGGAGATGCCCTGGTTTGAAGGACAGTTCGCTGAAGCACAGAATGTATCGGCAACCGAGGATCTCATGATCTTTTTCGAAACCGAGTGGTGAGGATGGTGCAAGCGGCTGGATGCCGAAGCGTATCATACTATGATAGAGAAGGCGCAGCAGGCCGGGAAGGTCACCGCAAATATGTTGAACAGCTATGCCTGGCGGATGGCCGAGATTGAGATGAATCTGCGCGATGCGCTCGAAAAAGCCGAGAGAGCAGTATCTATGGTACAATCGAGTGAGAAGTCCACGCAAGCGCAGATAATGGATACTCAGGCGGAAGTTTTGTGGAAGTTGGGACGAACGGAAGAAGCGCTGCAAATCATTGAGGCTTGCATTGAATTGCAGCCGGATGATGAGTACTTCCGGAAGCAGAAGGAGAAGTTTCAGGGTGAGACCGCCTAGATATATCGCCGGTTTTATTGCACCTGAATAATTCATAATAGCACATTCCAAGGGTCCGTGCCGACGGCATAACTTCGGGGAAGGACTTCCCCAACGGGATCCCTCTGGGACTTCGGAGGATCTGTGGTCCTCTTGTGTTCTGCTGTTCCGCCGCTTCGCCGGGACGAAGAAGGACATGTGCTATTCTTTGTGCATGATTCGGATGTAGATAGTCAGGATATTCAACAGGAACGCCCTTCCAGTATGGGAGGGCGTTCCTGCTGGAAAACCAAAAATTCCGGCTGGGATGAGAATGCTGAGATTAACAGGGAGAAGGGCACTGTTGACTTATTATGAGAAAGAAGTTAAATTATTCAATTCGATAAATTCATAGACAGTGGATAGTCAGATAGATTAGGAAGGTTACATTATTCAGCCCCTTTTTCCACAGTTGAATATTTTTTGCATTCCTTCGATTATATTCCAAATTAATATCTATGTTTCAAGGGAAAGGAGTCAGGTGTGAAATTCGGGATTCCGAAAGAGACCGTCGAGGGTGAGAACCGGGTTGCCCTCATCCCGCGGACGGTAAAAGAATTCACTGAGCAGGAGTACGACATTCTCATCGAATCCGGCGCCGGAGCGAGCGCCGGGTACGCCGACGCGCAGTATCGGGAAGCAGGCGCGACGATCCTCGAGAACGCCGAAGATCTCTATTCGCAAAGTGACCTAATCGTGAAGGTGAACAGGCTGGGCCGTAACCGGGAATTAAACAAGGACGAGGTCGAGTTACTTGAGCCGGGTCAGGGTGTGATTAGTTTATTGGATCCGTTGAATAACACCGATACCATGACCAGGTTAATTGAACGGCAGGTCACGGTGTTTTCCATGGCATTTGTCCCGCGCATCACGCGGGCACAGAGCATGGATGTTTTGAGTTCCATGAGTACTATTGCCGGATACAAGGCGGTCTTGCAGGCGGCCGAGATGTTGCCGAAGTTCTTTCCGCTGCTGATGACCGCAGCCGGAACCATTCCGCCGGCCAATACCCTGGTTATCGGTGCGGGAGTTGCCGGGCTGCAGGCGATTGCTACTGCGAAACGATTGGGGGCAAAGGTCTCTGCCTTCGACACCCGTCCGGCAGTGAAGGAACAGGTGGAAAGTCTGGGTGCCCGGTTTATTGAAATGGAGCTGGAAGAAGAGGCGGAAACGGCCGGCGGCTATGCGAAAGAAATGACCGAAGAGTTCTATCAGCGGGAGCTGGAAGTGATAGGGGCACCGGCTAAACGTGCCGATGTGATTATCACTACCGCGCTTATTTTCGGGAAAAAAGCGCCCATCCTGATTACAGCAGATATGTTGAAGGATATGCAATTCGGTTCGATTGTTGTTGATCTGGCCGGTGTCAATGGGGGGAATTGTGAGCTATCCAGGCCTGGAGAAACCATCATCGAACACGGGGTGACGATTCATACGCCGCTTAACCTGCCCAGTACGATGCCTTTCCATGCCAGTCAGATGTATTCCAAGAACGTCGGTAACTTCATGGATGAACTGTATAAAGAAGATTCCACAGAGTTTGATTTTGAGAATCAGGTGATTGACGATACCTGTATTGCTCACCAAGGGGAGATTCGGAATCAGCTGGTTCGGAATGCTATTCAAGGAAAGGAAGCGTAAACATGACAGGCACATTACTTGTTGCATTGTACATTTTTGTGCTGGCAATTTTTACCGGGTTCGAGGTGATCACGAAAGTCCCGCCGTTATTACATACTCCACTGATGTCCGGGGCGAATGCCATCTCCGGGATTACTCTGGTTGGTGCCGTCCTGAGTACAGGCATGGATTCGCCTGTGCTCACGACTATTCTAGGGATCCTGGCGGTGGTATTTGCGACCATCAATGTCATTGGTGGTTTCCTGGTCACGGATCGCATGCTGGAAATGTTCAAGCAAGACAAAAAGTAGGGCGAGAGACTTATGACAACCGCAGAAGTGATTACCAAACTGTTTTATTTATTGTCGGCCGTATTATTCATTTTCGGACTCAAGAATCTCAGTTCACCGAAAACGGCCCGCCGCGGGAATTTCTTTGCCATGCTGGGGATGTTTATCGCCGTGGTGGTGACGCTTTTCGATAATCAGATTATTGATTACACCTGGATCATCGTGGGATTGATTGTGGGCGGGACCATCGGAATCATTGCCGCGAAGACCGTTCAAATGACCCAGATGCCGCAGATGGTGGCTATTTTCAATGGTTTCGGCGGTGGAGCTTCGGTTCTGGTGGCGATGGCCGAGTATAATAATTTGCTGCAAACACCCGCCCTGTCGCTGGGATTACAGGATGCCATCACTATCAGCATCAGTATCATCATCGGGACGATTACCTTTTTCGGCAGTCTGATTGCGTTCGGCAAACTCCAGGGATTGGTGAGAGGCTCCCCGATTGTCCTGCCATTTCACCAGGGAATAAATGCTTTGTTGGTTCTCATCGTCCTGGTTCTGGCTGTTCTGGCGGTGTTGAATCCGGCCAATTCCCTCTATTTCTATGGCATCGTCCTGATAATGGCGATCCTGGGAGTGACCACGGTGATTCCAATCGGTGGTGCGGATATGCCGGTGGTTATTTCTCTGTTGAACTCTTACTCCGGGCTGGCTGCTTCCGCCACCGGTTTTGTGTTGATGAATGAGGTCCTGATCATCAGTGGCGCCCTGGTAGGCGCCTCCGGATTGATTCTGACCAATATCATGTGCGTTGCGATGAACCGGTCGTTGACCAATGTCTTGTTTGGTGCTGTGGGGACCGAGGGGGGCGGACCCACCGGGGCTGGTGATCGCGCGGTCACCGAGTATACGGCGGACGATGCCATGATCCTGTTGGAAAACGCAAATAAGGTGATCATCGTTCCGGGCTACGGACTGGCGGTAGCTCAGGCCCAGCACGTATTACATGAAATGGCAGAGATGCTGATTGACCGGGGCGTGAATGTCATCTACGCCATCCATCCGGTGGCCGGACGAATGCCGGGGCACATGAACGTGCTCCTGGCGGAGGCGAATGTTCCGTACGATTTGTTGAAAGATCTGGAGGAAGTGAATGATGAATTCCAGACCGCCGAGGTTGCCCTGGTGGTCGGTGCCAATGACGTAATTAATCCGGCCGCCCGAACCGAAGTGGACAGTCCCATTTACGGGATGCCTATTCTGAATGTCGATGAGGCCGACCATGTTATGATTATCAAACGAAGCCTGAGGCCGGGATTCGCCGGGGTAGACAACGAGCTGTTTTATGACGACAAAACCATGATGTTATTCGGAGATGCCAAAGACATGGTCGCAAAAATCGTGTCGGTGTTGAAAGAAGCCTGAGAACACTGACAGCCGGATCTTTTATTATCTTGAATTGCACGGAAATTCGAGAAGAATAGCGCACGTCCCATGGGGATCCTCCAAAGGAGTCCCTTTGGGACCGTTGGGAGATTGACACAGAAACAACAGATGACCACAGATCTTCCCCTCCCCGCGTCCGAAGTGCATAAGTACATAGGTACGTAAGAATGCACGTCTTGGAGAGCTGTATGCTTGAGCAGGCAGTGAATCTTCGACCTAAGTTGAGCGATACGAGTGCCCCACTGGGGTCCCTCTGGGACAGCGAAGT
>CAYPST010000122.1:0-12180 GCA_964413425.1 uncultured bacterium | reverse complement strand
GAAAACACACATTTTCTCAGTCGGGGTTCTACCGAAGTACAGCGATACTTCGCTGCACTCGTATCGCTCAACTTAGGTTCTAATTAAATTAACCTTCGTGTCCGGTCCCATTTGCCCGGAGTTCCTCGTGACCGGCATCGTCTGTAATTTTTATTGAGCTCCGGCAGATGTCCGGGGATCCTGTGTTTTCCGGATAACAGATGAATTACATTCACCAGCCACCGAGGCAGGGAATCCTGCAGTTCAATTAACGGCGTTGCAAGCCATGTCGATTTCGTCAGGGCAGGTTTTTTCGGAATCGGAATTCAGAGCCAATAACATCTGTTGCGGGTAAAATTTTTAAACGTTATTTTTGTACAGCAGAAGGCAGAATTATTGACCACGCGATTTTACCATGTTCTGCAAACAACATCGGGAATTGAACGGACTCAACAGGAGGGGAACATTATGATGAATCGCCGTGATTTCTTAAAACAGTGTACGCAGGTAGTCGGAGGCATAGGACTCGCCAGTCTACTGGGACCCCAGGCGTTGAAGGCGAAATATTCGGCGGAGTATAAAATCTCGCTCGCGGAGTGGTCGCTCCATAGAATGCTGTTCGACAACCAGCTGGATAACCTGGATTTTGCCCGAACCGCGAAGCGAGAGTTCGGGATTGAGGCTGTGGAGTATGTGAATCAGTTTTTTAAAGACAAAGCCAATGACCAGCAGTATCTTCAGGAAATGAAGAATCGGGCCGAAGGGGAGGGAGTGAAAAGTCTGTTAATTATGTGTGACGGGGAAGGTCGGCTGGGGAATCCTGATGAGCAGGAGCGGCTGCAGGCGGTGGAAAATCATTATAAATGGGTCGAAGCAGCCAAGTTTCTGGGCTGCCATTCCATTCGGGTGAATGCCGCCAGTTCCGGGAGTTATGAGGAACAAATGAAGCTGGCAGCCGACGGGTTGCGCCGGTTAACGGATTTTGCAGATCAGCATCAGATTAATGTGATTGTCGAAAATCACGGGGGCTTATCGAGTAATGCGGAATGGCTTACCGGTGTCATCGAGACGGTCAGCCATCCACGATGCGGCACCCTGCCGGATTTCGGGAACTTTCGGATACGAGAGGGTGAGGAATACGATCGGTATAAAGGGGTGACCGAGCTCATGCGGTATGCCAAGGCGGTCAGTGCCAAATCCTACAGTTTCGATGAAAACGGGAACGAGGAAACCATTGATTATTACCGCATGATGAGAATCGTTACCGGATCCGGGTACCATGGATATGTGGGCATTGAATATGAAGGACGTGGATTGAGCGAGCCCGAAGGAATCAAAGCGACGAAACAGCTGCTGGAAACGGTTCGGGAGAAGCTGGGTGAAGAAGTAAGCTGATCTGTCTCGGGAACCCGCCTGAGGGGAACGTATTTTCTTTCTTGCGCTGGAACACGAAGGGGCTATTTCAACATCCGGATACATCTCTTTCTCAGAGTGAGAGTGTTTGTTATCTCGGAGCATAGTTGGCTCCTGTTCAAGAGGGAGCATACGGATGCCCGGAGAAGTTCGGCAAGCATACGTAATCATCAAGGAGTATAAAACTGCAGAAAGGAGGCCGTATGGCACTCGACCGTAATTTACAGATGGGTATGGTGGGGGGTGGACCCGGGGCATTCATCGGAGAAGTCCACCGCAAGGCCGCCCGGTTGGACGGTGGCATCGAGATTGCCGCCGGAGCATTCGATATTGATCCGGAGAAATCCCGGCAGATGGGGAAACAGCTCCACCTGGATTCCAGCCGGGTGTATGACACGTACGAAGACCTGATTGCGCAGGAGCAGTCCCTGCCGGAAGGGGACCGGGTGGATTTCGTTTCGGTCACCACGCCGAATAACTGGCATTTTCCGATTGCCCGGGATTTGCTGGAGGCCGGCTTTCCTGTGCTCTGCGAAAAACCGATGACCGTGGATGTGGAAGAAGCCAAGGAGTTGAAACAGCTGGTGGATAAGACCGGATTAGTGTTCGGACTGATGCACAATTATACGGGATATCCTATGGTCAAATTGGCCCGAGATATGATTAACGATGGTGATCTGGGTGAAATTCGCAAAGTGGTCGTCCAGTATCCCCAGGGCTGGTTGTCGACGGCGCTGGAGAAAGCAGGGGTCATGCAGGCGGAATGGCGGACAGATCCCAAGCAGGCCGGGGGCGCCGGGGCCATGGGCGACATTGGCACGCATGCGGAGAACCTCACGGAATATCTCACCGGGTTGGAGATCACCGAGATTTGCGCAGATCTCACCACGTTTGTGGAAGGGCGTCCGCTGGATGATGACGGGAATGTCCTGTTCCGGCTGAGTAACGGTGCCCGGGGCGTCCTCCACGTCAGTCAGGTCTCGGTGGGCGAAGAGAATAACCTGGCGATTTTCATCTATGGGACCGAGAAAGGGGTGGAATGGCACCAGGAGCATCCGAATGCTCTGTATGTCAAGCAGCAGGGCGGGCCTATGGAAGTCTGGACGCGGGGCGTGGATCATGACTATGTCGCGGCCAAGAGTCCGGCCGCCGCGCGCGCCAGCCGAATTCCCTCCGGCCATCCGGAAGCGTTTATCGAGGCGTTCGCCAACATCTACCGGAACTTCAGTGATACCCTGCGGGCCTCCCTCACCGGGGAGCCCCCCGATCCGGTGGTCACCGATTTCCCTGGCGTGATCGATGGGCTCCGCGGCATGCTGTTTATCGAGACGGTGCTGGCGAGTGCGCAGAGCGAGAAAAAATGGACCCCGATGCATACCTGAGAAATATCCGCAGGGACCGCGGCACGAGAAAATAACACTTGAAACAAAGGAGGACACGATGGCACGACCAGTCACGCTTTTTACGGGCCAGTGGGCTGATCTCCCCTTCGAGACGCTGGCGGCAAAAGTCGCCGAATGGGGGTTTGACGGCCTGGAGATCGCCTGTTGGGGGGATCATTTCGAAGTGGACAAGGCCCTGGAAGATGATAGTTACGTCCAGAAGAAACGAGATATCCTGGATAAGTACGGGTTAAAATGTTGGGCCATCAGTAATCATCTGGTGGGCCAGTGCGTCTGTGATCACCCCATCGATGCGCGGCATAAAAATATTCTCCCGCCCCGGATCTGGGGGGACGGGGATCCCGACGGCGTGCGAAAGCGGGCGGCAGAAGAGATGAAGAATACGGCCCGCGCCGCTGCAAAATTCGGCGTCGACTTGGTGAACGGCTTCACAGGCTCCAGTATCTGGCATGTGGTCGCGATGTTTCCGCCGGTGCCGCCAGACATGATCGAGAAAGGCTATGAGGATTTCGCGACCCGCTGGACCCCTATCTTAGACGTGTTCAAGAAAGAAGGGGTCACCTTTGGCCTCGAGGTGCATCCCGGGGAAATCGCCTATGACTTCTGGACCACCCGCCGGGTGCTGGAAGCGATTGACTATCATGAGGCCTTTAAGATCAATTTTGACCCCAGCCACCTGTACTGGCAGATGATGGATCCGTGCGATTTCGTATATGAATACGGCGAATATATTTCGCACATGCACGTGAAGGAATCCCGGCGGGTGCTGAATGGGCGCAACGGTATTCTGGCCTCGCATCTGTTCTTCGGGGATCATCGCCGGGGCTGGGACTTCGTGTCCCCCGGCCGGGGTGGCGTGCCGTTTGAACCGATCTTCCGGGCACTCAATGCCGTCGGATATGAAGGCCCGTACTCCATCGAATGGGAGGATAATGGCATGAATCGGGAACAGGGAGCGCCGGAAGCCCTGCACATGGTTCGTGACCTGGATATCGTCCCCTCGGATGTGGCCTTTGACGCCGCCTTCAGCAGCGAAGAAAAGTAGGCGCTGAACCGAATCCCGTCTACACAGGATGGTATGTCCACTGGAATTGCCGGCATGAGGGGAAAGACTGCGCTCTCACTCATGCTGGCAGTTGGTGGGTCTCTGCTTTGTTCGGGGGTATGATCTGTGGAAAAACCCGGGGGGATATCGCAGACCGTGTCAAAGAGCACCTATTTCAATTTGTTTCTCTGAATTTCAACATCCCCCTGGGGTAGAACAGTTTCTTGTCTTAACCCGGATAATTCACAAGAAAATTGCGCATAGCCTTCGCCGCGGAGAATATGACGGAGACCCAGAAAAAACATATGATCATAGATGGGCCCGTGCATTCTTACATCCATAGGTGCACGCGTACATAAGTATATATGTGGTGGTGGGAAGGAGATATGCACGTTTATTCCTAACGCTGATTTGGAGGGGATGTACTTTGCCCCCTTCCTGCGCTCCTATACCTCTGTTTTATTATGTACCGGGGGGCTCCTTTCGTCTTCTGTGTGCTATGCGTCTTAAATATGTGAATTTACGGTAAAGTATTTATCAAATTCGGGAGGATAACCGGATGAAGAGACAAGCAGATATTTTATTCACTGTTCAATATGGATGGATGTCATCATAGCAAACAGGGGTGAAAATCCCCATACTGAAAGGATACCACTATGAATGATAGATATCAACACCAGGCGTTTCCGGAACGAAACATTTCCAGGCGGACGTTTCTGGGGACTGCCTCAGCGGCCGCAGCCTCTGTGGCAATAGGAAGCACCTTTACCACCAGAGCACAAGCAAAAGAGCCGGAGGAGAATGGTCAGTTCCATCTGAAATATGCCCCTCATTTTGGCATGTTCAGAAATCACGCCGGAAATGAACCGATTGATCAGGTGAAGTTCATGGCCGATGAAGGATTTACGGCGCTTGAAGACAACGGTATGATGGGACGCACGGCCGACGTGCAGGAAAAGATTGCCACAGAGATGGCCAGACTGGACATGACCATGGGAGTGTTCGTTGCGTATGCAGAGTTCAGAGAACCAACCTTCGTGAAGGATGATCCGGATTTCCGGGACACATTGACTGACCGGATGGAACAGGTGGTGGACGTGGCGAAACGAGTGAATGCCAGATGGTGTACCGTCGTGCCAGGCGCGTATCATGAGGGCATGGAGTGGGACTATCAGACAGCGAATGTCATCGAAAACCTGAAGTGGTGTGCGGATATTCTCGAGCCGGCGGGAGTCACAATGGTTCTGGAACCCTTGAACTGGTACGCCAATCATCCGGGTGTCTTTCTCACCAAGATCCCCCAGGCCTATCAGATCTGTAAGGCGGTGGGAAGCCCATCCTGTAAGATATTGGACGATCTGTATCATCAGCAGATCACGGAGGGGAATTTAATCCCGAATATGGATAAAGCCTGGGAGGAAATTGCCTATTTTCAGGTGGGGGATAATCCCGGACGAAACGAGCCGGGCACCGGTGAGATCAACTTTAATAATGTATTCGAACACATCTACAATAAAGGATTCGCCGGAGTGGTTGGAATGGAACATGGCAACAGCAAACCCGGCAAAGCCGGTGAACGGGCAGTTATAAATGCTTATAAAGAAGCAGACGATTTCTCAAAATCAGGTTTAATGTAAAGTGAGGAGTTAAAATATGCGATATTTTAAAACCCGAATCGTTTTTATGATCACCCTGATGATTCCGGTCTTTGTACTTACTGGGTGTACGCAGAAAGAGCAGCGTACCACTGCCGAAGATGTGGTTGTGCCGACGGAACGTATTGATCTCTGGAACGGGAAAGACTTTCACAACTGGAGTTTTTATCTTGAAGACCAATCCGTTGATCCCGGTGATGTGTGGGAGATTCGAGATGGGGTCATTTATTGTACCGGTCAGCCGAACGGATACATGAAAACCGATCAAAAATATGCGAACTACAGACTGCACGTGGAATGGCGCTGGCCGGAAGAACCGGGAAACAGTGGGGTGTTTCTCCACATGCGGGAGCCGGATAACATCTGGCCCAAGAGTATCGAATGTCAGCTCATGTCCGGGAATGCTGGTGACTTTGTCGCCTTTGCCGATGTGGACTTTACAGAACGGGTGGATATGTCATCCCGGGTTGTCGAGAAGCTGGCGGAAAGCAGCGAGAATCCGGTGGGAGAGTGGAATGAATACGATATCTACTGTCGGGAAGATTCTGTCCGCGTGGTTGTGAATGGTGTGCTGCAGAATATCGCCACCAATACCACCATACGGCAGGGCAGGATTTGCCTCCAGAGTGAGGGAGCGCCTATTGAATTCCGCAACGTCTATCTGGAACCACTCAATGCGGAGTAAAGGATAATATGAGAATCAGCAGAGAAACAAACAGCCGCCGGTTAACCGGCGGCTGTGTTATTACCCTGCCGTGACTTGTTTCCGGACAGAAGATGTGTGTTTATTCGGTGCCGGGAACCGGAACACTGCGGTCCACGCCTTCCACCGGTCCCATGACGAGTTCTGTCGGTCCCAGCTCCAGATCCGAACTCATCATTTCATCCCAGGTAACCTCTCTGCCGGTATACGCTGAAATTCGACCCATGATGGCACACATGGTGGAAATTGCGGTGTCTTCCGCTTCTGATATGGGAGTATTATTCCGGATGTTCGTCACCATGTCGATATGCTCCTGGACGTAGGGGCTGACAGCCACCTGCCCTGTTGACTCACCGGATTCATCTTTGGGATACTCATATTCCCAGACGGTATTTCCGTCGTGTGTTTGAATCTGATCCCGGCAATTTGAAACGCCTTTCGTACCCACAATCCATTCAGAGACGTTGTTGTGTGTACCATTGATCTGCCGGCACATGCTGTGCACATGCATCCCGTTTTCATAGACGAAATCCGTGCTGAACATATCATACTGGTCTCCGGTAACCCGGCGGTGACGTGCGCCATAAGCGACGGCACTCACCGGACGCAGCCCGCTGAACCAATTGATTACATCGATATTGTGGACATGCTGTTCCACAATATGGTCACCGGAAAGCCAGGTCCAGTTGACCCAGTCGCGGATCATATACTCCATTTCCGACCATCCGCTCTGGCGGGTTCGGTACCACAACTGGCTTTGATCCCAATAGCAATTGCCGGCAACGATATCGCCGATAACACCATTGGCTACTTGTTGTAGAGTGGCCACATAATTGCGCTGGTGCCGCCGCTGGGTTCCGGTGGAGACCTGCAATCCCATTGATTCCGCTTTTCTCGAAGCAGCCATGATCGAACGGGCGCCCACCGGATCAACTGCTACCGGTTTCTCCATGAACACATGTTTTTTCGCCTGCACTGCATACGAAAACATCTCAGGACGGAAGTATGGGGGGGTGGCAAGCAGCACCACATCGACCTCAGAGTCGATAAGATGCTTATACCCATCGAAACCCACATAGATGTTCTCATCCGGAATTTCCACGTCTTTTTCAGACCGCAGCCGTTCCCGGGTACTATCGATGCGATCCTGAAACACATCAGACAGTGCGACAACGCTGAGATTCGGGCCCGCATCCAGATAATTAAGCGCGGCACCTGTCCCGCGGCCTCCACAGCCGATAAGCCCCGCTCGTAGTTCCGGTCCCTCCGGAGCCTGATCCAGTAACGGTGGTACATATACGTCACGTTGTGCTCCCCCACCGCAGCTGATTAAAAAGGCCCCGGCGGCGGCAGCGGTACCGATTCCAATAAATTCTCGACGCGTGAAATCTTTGCTCATAGCATCTCTCCTCCTGGTTTGATAAAGTGTTTAAATGTGTTAGGTTGCTCCGGGCAGGTTGTTAATTTAGGATATCCCTGAAACCTACCCCCTCCTTTGAACTGTCAGTAGAACCCTGGTGCGTAAAAATAGCCGTAAATCGACACGAAATCTGTTCCATAGAAATTTGTATAAATAAAGTAGGATTTTTATGGAAGCTTAGCAAGGAAGGAAAATACGTAATGCTATATTTCAATACTCATGAATTGAAGGTGGGTTTAAGACAGAAAGCAGATACACAATGTTGAAACCGACGGACATTGATTGTCGGTATGGGACACAGTAAGAATCCGGACGCTCCCTCTTTATTCGGAAGAAACTTGTGGAGTTCCAAAAAAAGGTCAGCATCGGATTGGCGATGGCAGATATCCATTCCTAACATTAGGGCTGCCACCCCGGGCCACAGAGCAGCAGCCTTTTGAAAAGGGACAGGGACTGGTTATGAGGCGGTACCTGGAACCGCAACTTCCCTGTTCACACCGCTCACGGGGCCCATCTGCAACTGGGTGGGCCCGAGCGCCAGATCCGAACTCATCATTTCATCCCAGGTGACTTCTTTGCCGGTATATGCAGAGATGCGTCCCATAATGGCCATCATGGTTGCCTGCGCAGTGGCCTCCGCTTCGACAACCGGGGTATTATTGCGGATGTTTGTCACCATGTCGACATGTTCCTGGACATAAGGATTTTTTACCTGCCACCGTGATTCGCTATCCTCCTGTTCCGGATAATTGTACTCCCACACGAGACTACCGTTGGTATCATAGATTTCCTGGAGACCGCCATTATCCATTTCTGTGTAACCTTTGGTTCCACGGATATATTCCGCGACTTTTCGCGCACATCCGTCAATCTGCCGGCACATGCTATGGAGGTGCACGCCATTTTCATAGGCAAAATCAACGCTGAAGTTATCATATTGATCACCGGTGACGCGCCGATGCCGGGAGCCAAATGCTACAGCACTCTGCGGAGTCATCCCGGTGAACCAGAGAAAGACGTCCAGGTTATGCACATGCTGCTCGACGATATGATCTCCGGACAGCCAGGTCCAGTTCACCCAGTCCCGAATCATGTACTCCATCTCCGACCATTCCGGACGCGGTTCCCGGTACCACAACTGACCGGTATTCCAGTACACATTTCCGCCGACAATATCACCAATCGCTCCATTGGAGATCTGTTTGAAGGTTTCAATGTAATCCCGTTTGTGCCGGCGCTGTGTCCCGGTGGATACCTGGAGTCCGAGGGTTTCCGCCTTGCGGGCTGTTCCCATAATCGACCGGGCGCCGACTGGATCCACCGCGACCGGTTTTTCCATAAAAACATGTTTCCTGGCCTGGATGGCCTCGTCAAACATCATGGGGCGGAAGTAAGGCGGGGTGGCCAGCAAGACAACATCGATATCCGAATCAATCAGCCGCTGATAGGCATCGAGACCGACATAGATATTCTCATCCGGAATCTCCACCCCCTTCTGTTTCATCAGTCGTTCCCGGGTGCCATCGACACGATCCCGGAAGACATCGGCCAGCCCGGTAACGCGCAGATTCGGTCCTGCATCCAGAAAGTTGATCGCCGCACCGGTTCCCCGCCCCCCGCATCCGACCAGCCCGGCTTTCAGGTCAGGCCCCTCCGGCGCTTCATCTAATAGAGGCGGGATATAGACCTCTCTCTTTCCTCCGGCGCATCCTATTAGCATTGCACCGGCAGCTGCCGCTGTCGTCAGACCCAGGAAATCACGGCGTGTGAAATTTTTTTGCATAACTGTACTCCTTTGCTTATGAGTTCAATGCAGGTCACTATTCTTTGTTATTGTTCGCTTGCAGCCTTCTGAGCGGTGCCTGCAAAATCCGCGGTCAGCGTCAAAGTGGTCTCTCAACCAACATAAGAACGACTAATGTCTTCTGCAGTACTTTCCACGAGTGTTGAAAAATATCACTGTGACAATTATTGATTAAGGCGGCGGTTTCCGAGAGGGAAGTCCGAGTTATTCCCAGTGATACAAAGCATTACTGAGCCTCAGAAGGACGCTATCGGGAACAATTCCACCTCAGGTTTGAACTGCTTAGTCGTCCCCTTCATACTCACAGACCACCCGAAAACCCACCTCCGCATTATCGGAATACCACCAGAGGCTCTTTGGCATTTGCGGATCCGTGACCATCCAGGCGTCGTGCCGGGTATGCGCTCGATTCGCAACCCGAACCTCGATGGCATCAGTTTTATAAGAACCGCCCCGAATCACATGTTCTTCACCATCGGAAGGACCTGTGGGATCCACAATCACCTCTCCCGCCGGATATTGCGTGTAGGCATTCGGTGCATACCAATCGGAGCAGAATTCCCATACGTTGCCTAAGGTATGCAATAAACCGAACGGATTGGGTTGAACTACTGAGGGCGGATGCGTCATGCCCTCGCTGTTTTCCGTGTAAATCACGTAGGTATTGATAGTAGTCGTATCGACCCCAAAAATGCGGTTCAGAAAACGCTCCCGGGTATAGTCCTTCGGAGAGCCCTCAAAGAAGTAGGGGCCCTCGGTATTTGCCCGAGCCGCGTACTCCCATTCTGCTTCAGTCGGCAGGCGATATGTTTTCCCGGTAACCATTGAGAGCCATTTGCAGTATTGGGTTGCCGCATAATAGGTCATGGTGATAGCTGGTCGTTTTCCACGACCCCATCCCTGGCTGGGATTGCCATAGGCGGGTGTCGGTCCTGTAATGGATTCAATATCGTCAGGAAGCGCAGCGGAAGCGGCTACAGAGGCAAACTGATCTTCTGATCGGCCTTCCCCGGATGTCTGGGCATAAAAAGCTTCGTATTCATCCCAGGTCACTTCGGTCTTTCCTATCCAGAACTTGCTTACTTTCACCTGCCGTTGGGGATCTTCATCACTCCCACGATAGGATTCATCCACCGGACTTCCCATGGTGAACGTGTCGCCCGGAATGGCAATCATATCAAAGGCCACCGACGAGCCGGGAATTTTTTCCGTGTAATTGACAAAGGAATCAACCCGGGTGGGTTCCATGTAAATTTCAGTTGGCTCCGCCGGTTTCTGTGCCCCAAAACCGATGGACTCAGGCGGTTCCTCATGATAATGGCCGGTCTCCAGATGACAGTTGATACAGCGAAGTTCATCGGGTTTCTGTTCGTAATACAGATGCGCATCTTCTCCCTCCTTATTCAATCCGGCTGGAAAGAGATTCTGGTGGCAATTGACACAGGAAGCTTTGTAAACGTAATGGACGGCAAACTCCCGCTTCGATCGCCGCTCCCAGTTTATCTTGGACACGTCCTTGAACAGTTTCCCGTAGATATCCCGGATACCCGTTCTTGCTTTTTCTGTCAGGTAGGTGATACCGCCCGGTGGCAGATGGCAATCCACACAATCAATGATAACACCGCTTTCTGTATTATAATGAGCGCCCTGGCGCCAGGTGGTGGTGGAATGCGGATGCACGTGGCAGGATTCACAAAACGAGTTAGTTGAAGTGGCGTGCAGGCCGTAATTAAAGAGGTAGACCGCCAGTATGCCGAGCAGAAAAACAGAGAAATACCAGTATTTTTGAGGTATCTTGCCCAAAATTTTACGGGGATTGAATCTCATGGATGCTGGCTGAAAATCAGGTCGTTCTGTATCACAAGTATTGCCCGGTTGAAAATTAAATGAAAATATAAGATAGCCGGTTATTATTTCCAAGACCTATTAAGGAACAGCTCTGTGACTCGCAGGCCTGGAAGGTACCGGTACGAAACTTAATTTGTCGGATCTCTGGACTATCGAAGAATGTGGATCGACTCCGGATTATACCAATGCGTAGTGACAGGGAATACCATGCCTTACATGCGGTGGTATGAATACTTTTCATTTTCCTGAGATCCCCGGGCGGTTGGGGCAGCTGGGACCCAGAACCTGCACAAAGGAGATCCGACGCCCAGGCGACTTAAGAGTGAGATCCGGGATTTCGCTTTCATGAGAGCGACCGATTGTCTGCACTGCACAGCAGTGAAGTGTTAGAGTCCGAAATTGAAGCCGGCCGGATCTTAACTCCACGGACAGGTGGCATTCGCAAAAGATGCGCGTCCCTTCAACAGATGATAGATGTAGGCGCCCAGGCAAAATTTACCAAACAGTAATGCCCCGAAAGCTACCACCAGAAGTCCTTCAAACACATACGCCACCAGATTCCAGCCGGCCAGCAGACTGACTGCGCTTATCAGCATAAAAACGGCGGCCATACCCTGCGCAAATACGCGGGCTGGAGGTGCAGGCGGCACCGGAGGCACATTTTTCCCCGGTGCGATAACAGCATTATAAAAGTTTTCAAACGGGTTCAATTGCGGGAAAAGCACGTTTACCCACAGGAGGGCCGAGAGAATAAAGAACACTACAGGAGACTGCAGCAGGATGGAAATGATCACTCCACTTCCGACAATAGTCGGTTGAAACTGTAACGCATTGAACCAGATCCGATTTTTATCCTCTTCGTGATATCCCTGTTGATCAAGGAAATTTTTTTCTGCTCGTGTTGTCATAT
>CAYPST010000121.1:0-12187 GCA_964413425.1 uncultured bacterium | reverse complement strand
ATCGCTCAACTTAGGTAGAACATATCACTGCCCAACCCTCGCAATAAATTGTGAAGATGTGTTCTCTACAGAATAAACATAAGTCAGGTTCAGCATCTTGTATCAGGCTCATGTTTTCTAAACACCCTCAATAATAAAAAAGAATGGGGATACGAAGGTTTTTCGTCATTTTTGCAGGTATTTCAATCCTGGCATTGGTCTTTCCTTGCTGCACAGACCGGACCTCCTCAGAGCAGGCATACAACCCCAATTCTAGAGCGGCGTCTCTCCTCCAGAGATCCCGACAGGCCTTCCGGCACTTTGATTACAAAAGTGCACTGCTGTTGGCCGATAGTGCTGAACATTACGATCCCGACTGGCCGGACGTGCACTTTGTCCGGGGATTAATTCTGGATAAACTGAGCCAGTTCGAGGCATCGAAAGAAGCCTACCAGGCAGTCCTGGCCAGGGATCCGGACTATCCCGGGGTGCGCTTCAATCTGGGGAACGTAATGTACCGTGAAAAGCAGTATCGGGATGCGCTGCAGTATTATCAGCAGGCGTTGGATCGATATGCGCAGGACAAAGCAGGATTCCGCAAGACGGACATTCTTCTCAACATGGGAATGGCGTATGATCAACTGGGGCTTCGGGACAGCGCTGTCTGGGCCTATGAGCATGTGATCGCTGTGGATGATTCGTGCGCTTCTGCTCATATGTTACTGGCGCACGAATACCAGAATGACGGCGAGATCGAAAAAGCGTTGGAATTAGCGCTCACGGCATTGGAATTGCAGCCGAATGAACCCAATTACCACTATACGGTGGGGGCATTATACTATCAGCTCGGCGAATTCGAACAAGCGGTGCGTCACTTATCGAACACGCTTTCACAGCGTTCCTGGGATTACCGGGCCCATCATACGCTCGGTCAAACCCTCATGCGAATGGGGCGCGAGGAAGAAGGCCAGAAATTTTTAATCCGAGCAGATACGCTCCGAGAGCGATTATCGGATATCGTGGCGTTAGAACAGGAGGCCCTGGATAAACCGAACAATATGATGCTCTGGGCGAATCTGGGCCGGGAATTGGCACGCATTGGCAATTATCCGCAAGCCGTTCGGGCGTTGAGAAAAGCCGTGGCCCTGGATCCGGAGAATATCGCACTCCTGAACAACCTCGCATACCTGGAAATTCAAACAGGTGACACCATCCAGGCGATTCAGCGGTTTCGGTCCATCCTGGAACAGGATCCGTCCCGCTCCGGAATATGGTCCAACCTGGCAGTGACGCTCACCCGGGCGGGAAGTCTGGAAGCAGCACGCGATGCCTGGGAAAAGGTGCTGGCAGCCAATCCCAACGATTCACTCGCTCTGTCGTACCTGAAACAGTTACCCTGAGCAGTTCAGGTACCTCTTTTCTGGCTGGGAATAAGACACCTCCCGAGGGAAATATCATACCTCCCGCCTGCAGAAGGCTCTCTCTCACTCCTGGGACTTGAAAAACCATAACCCCGGGGGAAAAGGCCATACTACATATCGGTTGAAAAGCCTGATCTGCGGGCTGGAGGTTAAGCCGACGGAATACATTATCGTGGTGTCAGAGGAAAAAGTTCCGGAGGGTGTGCAATCTGATGGAGAACGGATTCCAGCCCTTCGACGGCACGGCGGATATGACCGGATCGAATGTCCGCCCAGGGCATCACAGCCCGCGGTTTGACGAGCGGGGCCAGAAATACGCCAAGGACTTCACCTGGTTTACCTAACTGCCTGGTGCCTGCATGGCAGCCGGACCCTGGACGCTGCAGCCGGGCGAATCCGCCCGGGTCATTGGATCGATTTCTATCGAAAAGGGGTGGGAAGTCGGCCGCTGCTATGAACATGGGGAACTGGGGGACCTTCGGACTGAGCATTATCTCTGCGGATTATGGGGAGTCTATCGGAACCAGGGTTGCCGATAATCCGCAGGGTTTTATCGAGACCGGTGATCTGAAAATGGGTGCTTATGCCGTTGGCTTGAGCTACTCCCGGGCGCTGTCCACCCAGTTCTTAATAGGGGGACAGGCGAAGTATGCCCATGAAAATCTGGGGGAGAACCTCATGCCCGGCGGGGAAACCGTGACCAACGAAGTGGGCGGGTTTGCCTTCGATTTCGGGACGATTTACTATCCCGGATTCAGAAGTTTCCGATTCGGAATGAGTGTCCGGAACTTTTCACCCCAGTACAGATATCAGGAGGAAACTTTCGAATTGCCCCTGACTTTCCGTATTGGTGCAGCCATGGATGTGCTGGACCTGGTAGGTGGCATTCCCAATAGTTCCCTGCTCATCTCTGTGGATGCCCTCCATCCCAGATCGTACACGGAACGGATCCATGTGGGAGGTGAGTACTGGTTCAGAGATCTGCTGGCGCTGCGCGGCGGGTATAAGTTTAACTATGACCTAAGTTGAGCGATACGAGCTTCGCGAAGTATCGCTTTACTTAGGGAAAACCCCGACTTAGAAAATGTACGTTTTCACCGAATGGGTGCGGAACGTCCCGACGCCGTTTTCGGGGAGGTGAACACGTACATTTTCTTTGTCGATTGAGCGGTTTATGGAAATAAATCGCTCAATTTGGGTATGATGAAGAAGGCCTCTGTTTGGGGTTCGGGCTGAAATATCCCATCGCAGGTCTTAATCTGCGGGTGGATTATGCTTACACCGATTTCGGCGTGTTCACCAACGTGAACCGGATTACCATCGGGAGTATGTTCTAGGGATACCCGCGATTGTACATACCAACAAGAAGGTTGCAGGATAAGGTGCCATCCTGCAGGATGGCACCTTTTTTTTCCGGAATGACGACAGAACAGATTGTCCTGGCAGAGTTTATCTACCAATTCCGTCAAGAAATTTGTATGTTAACAACAATCAGGAATCCGGAAATTTTATGGAGGGGACACGAAATCCTCGTTCATTTTCCAATAGATACATAAATAATACTGCGTTATCCGGAAGAGGAATCAGGAGAAAACCTATGAAAGCTCCAATCACCCGGCGATCATTTCTTCGAGTCATGGGGCTGGGGTTGTCCTCATCAATATTGGTCTCTCTGGGGTGCCAGCCGGGCCGTCAATCCCGGAAGCCCAACATCATTTTTATCATGGCTGACGATTTAGGGTATGGGGACCTGGGGTGTTATGGGCAGCAGCAGATACAAACCCCCAATCTGGATCGGATGGCCGCCGAAGGGATGAAGTTCACGGATCATTATGCAGGCAGTACAGTGTGTGCGCCTTCCCGCTGTGTTTTGATGACGGGCAAACACACCGGCCATGCCTATATTCGGGGCAATAAGGAGGTCAGGCCCATGGGCCAGTGGCCGCTTCCCCCTGAAAGTCAGACAGTAGCCGAGCTGTTAAAGAATGAAGGCTATGCGACCGGCTTAATCGGTAAATGGGGATTAGGCGGACCGGAATCCACAGGAATACCGAATAAGCAGGGATTCGACTACTTTTACGGCTATCTGGGCCAGCGGCATGCCCATAATTACTATCCGGAGTTTCTTTTCCGGAACCAGGAGCGGGTGCCGCTCCGAAACGAAGTTCCGAATGATCGGCCGGACGGCGCGGGCCAGGCCAGCGAGAAAAATCAATACAGCCATGATCTCATGGCGGAGGAGGCACTGAACTTTATCGATAGAAATGCCGACCAGCCGTTTTTTCTCTATGCGGCGTTCACCATTCCTCATGCCAACAATGAAGCGGGCAACGAGGGAATGGAGGTCCCTGAATACGGTATCTATGCTGAGAAAGACTGGCCCGAACCGCAGAAGGGGCTTGCGGCTATGATCGCCCGAATGGACAAGGATGTCGGACGAATGCTGGACCGGCTAAAAGAACATGGCATTGATGAAGATACCATTGTATTCTTCACCTCAGATAACGGCCCCCACGCAGAAGGGGGCAACGATCCGCACTTTCTTAATTCCAACGGACCTCTGCGCGGCATCAAGCGTGATCTCTACGAAGGAGGAATCCGGGTGCCTCTGATTGTCCGGTGGCCGGGGAAGATCCAACCGGGGAGTGAGAGCCATCATCCCTCTGCTCTCTGGGATTTTCTGCCGACTGCCGCCGAACTGGCCGGGGCAGAACCACCATCTCAAATCGATGGAATATCCTTTCTGCCGGAGTTACTGGGCCAGCGGCAGGAAGCCCATACGTACCTCTACTGGGAATTCCCTGCCCAGGGAGGGAAGCAGGCTGTTCGGATGGGGAGCTGGAAAGGGATACGACTGAACGTGCGATCCGACCCGGATGCGCCCATCGAGCTCTACGATCTTGCCAGGGATATCGGAGAAGAGCAGAACATTGCGCAAGAGAATCCTGAAATCGTTGCGGAAATTGAGCGGATCATGGATGAGGCCCATGCGTCTTCAGAACTGTTTCCGTTGTATGAAGGTACGGGATAGATTTATTAACCTGCTGGGAAGAATAGCACACGGATAAACACGGAAAGAATGGATGAACACAGATGTAAAAAAATAGAAAAGAGTAAAGAGTTATAAGTCAAGAGTTGGGATGGCTTGTCCTGAATTAGGTTGGCACAAGGGTGGAGACTGGAAAACGGAAACCGGAGAACGGCCCGCCTCCGCCCACCAAATGGCACACAGATCAACACAGAAAAAAGGATTCACACAAATACAGAATATAAAAAATCATGACTATTAAGTCAACTCAGGAAAACCGTTAAGACGGTTCAATGGAGGGGCTGTTTTCCCGGAACCCCCGGGATGTCCCGTAAGGGATCCCGTTGGGAAATCCCGGGGTGAAGAAGAAAAAGAACCGAGCTTGCACCGTTCCGGGAATTGTCCTGAGTAGATTTAATAGTCATAGTATATAATAACTACAGGTAAAGAGAAATAAGTGAGAAAGAGAAACAAGAGGCCACAACTGCACCATACCGCATATAGCGAGGAAGAAGTAGAGGGTTTCTCCTCTTGCCACCCGATGATTCCTGAACCAATGCCAATTGAACCACCTGTCTCTGCATTCCGGAACCATATGTCCCTCTTGGGGAAGGGAGGGGAATCCGTGGTCATCAGTTGTTTCTGTGTCAATCTGTGTGCTATTTTTTATAAATTATTCAGGTTCATTAAAATGCTGGAAGGGCAGATATGCGATCAATTGTACTCTCCGGGATCCGGCAGCTGGAAATCCGCGAGGAACCGGCACCAGCTGTCCGAAATGGCGATGATGTGTTAATCAGAATGGGAGCGGTCGGGGTATGCGGTTCCGATATTCATTACTATGAAACCGGACGCATCGGTACCCAGGTAGTCGAGTTTCCGTTTCGTATCGGTCACGAATGCGCCGGAACGGTGGAGGGTGTCGGAAGTGAGGTACGGGGTGTAAAACCGGGAGACAAGGTGGCGGTGGATCCGGCGGTTTCATGTGGTCAGTGTGACCAATGTCTGAACGGACGGCCGCATACCTGTCGAAACCTGAAGTTCCTCGGAAATCCCGGGGAGCTGGATGGGTGCCTGGCAGAGTATCTGGTGATGCCGGAGGCCAGCTGTTACCCGGTGAGTAAGGAGATGTCTTTGGAGAATGCCGCATTTGTGGAACCGTTATCGATTGGTGTGTACGCCGCCGAACTCATGGATTCAACAAAAGCGGAACAGGTGGCTGTGCTTGGATCCGGTCCGATCGGCCTCAGTGTACTCGGGAGTGCGCTTGCCCGGGGTGTGGATACGGCGTATGTGACCGATAAGATCAACGACCGGCTGGATGTGGCCACAAGGGCCGGAGCAGCATGGACCGGGAATCCCGATGAAACGGATATTGTCAGCGAAATACGAGAGCAGGAGCCACTGCTGCTGGATGCGGTTTTTGAATGCTGCGGAGAACAGGAAGCCCTGGATCAGGCAATCCGGTTATTGAAACCGGGCGGGGAGCTCCTGATAGTCGGCATACCGGAACCGAACCGGATCTCCCTCGACATAAACGATCTCAGGCATAAGGAAATCACCATCAAGAATGTGCGGCGCCAGAATGAATGCGTACGGCCAGCCATTGAATTGATCGAACAAGGGAACGTAGATACGGATCTCTTTATCACACATCAGTATGATTTTGAATCCACAGCCGAGGCTTATGACCTGGTATCCGGCTACCGGGATGGTGTTGTAAAGGCAATGATAATGTTCGACTAAACCGAATGCAGAGGCTGGAGGGTTTTTATGAGTAAAGGAATCAATCACCACATGAACCGCCGGCAATTTTTAAAGGTGGCGGGATTAAGTGCGGCTGCACTGCTGCTTCCATCAGTGAGAGGACTGGGTTCCCGGAGACATTCGGACCCCAGTATCATCTATATTCTTGCCGATGACCTGGGGTATGGAAATCCCGGTTGTTACGGCCAGGAAACCCTTGAAACACCGAATATAGACAGGCTTGCTGAAGAGGGGATGCTGTTTACTGATCATTATGCAGGCAGCACGGTCTGTGCGCCTTCGCGGTGCGCTCTCATGACCGGACTGCATATGGGGCACGCCTACATCCGCGGGAACCAACGTGTTCCGCTCCGGCGCCAGGATCTGACTGTTGCAGAAATGTTACAGAATGCCGGATATGTCACCGGTTTATATGGCAAATGGGGATTGGGAGAGCCGGAAACAACCGGTATTCCCAATAAGCAGGGTTTCGACGAATTTTTCGGGTATCTGAATCAGCATCATGCCCATGACTATTATCCGCTACATCTCTGGGATAATATGCACCGGATCTGGCTGAGTGGAAACGAAGTATGCCAGCGGCAGGAGTATTCGCATACCGTGATCCATGAAAAGGCTGTTGAATTTCTCCGGGAGAACAGGGAGAACCCGTTTTTTCTGTATCTGGCATATACGCTTCCCCATGCAAATAACGAACGCGGGCGTGTGACCGGTGATGGTATGGAAGTGCCGGATTACGGTCCGTTTGCGAATAAGGATTGGCCGGACCAGGAAAAGGGCTATGCCATGATGGTGAAAATGCTGGACGATAGTGTGGGCGAGATCCTGGATCTTCTGCAAGAGTATGGTATTGATGAGAACACCGTGGTGTTCTTCACCAGCGATAATGGTCCGCATCACGAGGGCGGGCATGATCCGGATTTCTTCGATGATAACGGACCGCTGCGCGGCTATAAGCGGGATCTGTATGAGGGAGGCATTCGGGTTCCCATGATTGCACGGTGGCCCGGGACGATTGAGCCCGGGAGCGAATCGAATCACCCTTCTGCCTTCTGGGACGTTTTGCCTACAGCTGCGGAGATCGCCGGGCTCCCGGTGCCTGAACAAATCGATGGTCTATCTTTCCTCCCGGCGTTGAAGGGAGAACAACAGCAATCCCATGATTATCTTTACTGGGAATTCAGTTCGCAGGGAGGCAAGCAGGCGGTTCGGATGGGGGACTGGAAGGGAGTCCGGTTGAATGTACGCGAGCATCCCGATGGCCCCATCGAATTGTATGACCTGCGCACTGATATCGGGGAAACGAACAACATAGCCGAACGGCATCCGGATATCACTGCCAAAATTGCCGCGATCATGGAATCAGCGCATACGGATTCCCAGGAGTTTCCGCTGGAGTCCTGAACTGAAGAAGATACCCTCGGTTCGGAATTGTAGAACATACGAGTTACAGTTACACTATTGCCGGAAACAGCAAGAACATCCTGATTTCACCGGACCAAAGAACGTCGGATAGTAAACCGCCGGAACGGCGGATGGGTGAGGCGGGAACCGTTTTGTACACAGCGGGTCAGTTGCTCTCAAATCTGTCGATTTGCGATCGGATTAATGGCAGCACTTCCGTTCCGTAGGAGTCTCCATAGGCTGCCTTCCATATCTTGAGAAATACCTCCTCCATACTCTCCATGGAATCGGGTGGTGAGAGCGGTTTCTCCCGGAGGATACCGTGTTCACGGAAGTAGGCCACATGTTCTTCCACTGGTTGAGGCAGTCCGGCCAGGGAATATCCATGGACTGCCAGAAAGGGGACGTCCCGGACCAGGACGATTGGAAACCGGGGGAGTTTTTCCGGTTCTGCAGGCGGGGGGATACTGGGCGTGCCAATGCGAACCGGCGGAAAATCCGTGTTCGCCGGCACCTCGAAGAGCACTCGCAGCACCCAGAATAACCCGGACGAATCCGTGGTTGTATCGCGGCTGGCCAGATAGGATTCGATCTGTGCTAATGCCGAGGCCTTTCCCAGTGGATGAAGCGCATTGACTGCCCGGATAACAGCACCCGGGTTATAATTCTCCAGGGGCATTTCGGCAGCCTGAGTCAGTAAGGAAGATACCATAGATTTCTCTCTGATGTTTGCGATTTCAGAAGGCGGGGTATTGCTCGTTTCTCCGCATTGCATACTAAGTAAAGTAATAGTGATGAATATTACCAATGGCAGAACCCGTCGCCGGTAAAATAAAGGCATCTCTGCAATTATCCATTTTCATTCGGGGCCCGAACCGTCAGGGCGGTCGACCCTAATGCGGTGCCGTTAGCCACCAGTCTGAACAGATACTGCCCTGTATGCGGCAGCGGGAGGGGGGGTACTTCAACCGCAAACTCCACAGGTGAGTTTCGGTCCTCACAAAATATCTCCATGGCATTTGTACTCATCAGGACTTCGCCATTTGACGTATCAATGAATTCAAGATCGATGTCTGTTTTTCCCGTGAGGCCGTAGATCGAGACGAATATGCCGATTGTTCTGGGGAAGGTTGTTGGAACTTTGGCAACATTCAGCTGATGAAAGACGCCGGCAACAACGTACTTGCCGCTGTCTTGGTCGCGGTAGATATGATCTGCCATAAGTAGTGCCTGCAATCTGGGTTCACTTAGGGGCATCGGATCTGTCAGTTCTCGGAACTCATCATACTTAACAGTCAGGAAACTATCTCACCGGGTGGTCTAGGTGGCGGAGCCGGTATGGGTTGGTGCCGCTCCTGTGGAATCCCAGGTACCTTGTGCATACCGGTGTAATCTGGCAACGCCGAGGCCAGACGGAGCGGTAGTCGTGGAGAGCAGGATACCGGCATCGGCAACGCCACCAGGCGTAAATCCTTGCGTGGTCGGATCCGTAGTGGTGAAGTGGGCTTTACCTTTCATCGACCAATGCCCCTGCGTATTATTGCCCCGGCTGGGACGAATCCAGTAGTCATTGTTCGGACCAACATTCGGAGTAACGTTCCCGGTGCCATCTACTGCCCAGGCTTCCCAGTAACGCGGGGTCGGCATCGCACCACCAAGATCATTTCCCGCATTGTCCTGCGCCCGCATGGTGTTGACGATCTCCTGCACAAGCCAGCCGTTTCGTCCGGTGGTGCTGAAACCTACCCGCCAGTCAAAATGACCGTGATTGCCCCAGGTTGGTCCCGAATTCGTGGTAGATGAGATGCTGATACCCGTCAGTGCGCCGGCAACCGAACCGACAACATTGCCAACAGATGTTCCCACTACTCGTCCAACATCACCCAGCCATTCCCCGAAGGTACGGCCTCCGACAAGCTGATTTTCATCCTCAGGGCTCACACCAGGTCTCAGGCCGCCCTTTGAAGGGCCGGATGAGAGGGCGGCGTGTACCTCGCTGGCGGATTCAGACCGGATAGACTGATCATGGAAGCCGCTCCCGGTCCGGCCATTACCTGATTGCCGGGAGGGCAAAGGGTCTGTCTGCGTATCCGTCGTGCCCGTTCGGGCATTTCCGGTTCCGTGTATCTCTCCCAGATAGCGGCTGACGGCCCGGTTGCCATAAGCGCGCTGCAACTGCAGCACATCCTGTGTGGTGATCGATTCAGGTTGGAGGCCGGCACGCTGAGCCACACCCATTGTGTCTGTGTCATGGAGTTGAGTTTCTATTTTTCGCGAAATGTATGGAGGAGAATGATCTGGAGTTCTCTCTTCATTGTCAAAGGTAAGTGCTTTAGACGACATCACCAGCTCCTTTCTCGAGAGCAGGATTGTTACAGTGAATTCAATAGCCTCACCATCGATTTCATGACTATCGAATATTACTCTCTATCTCCGGAATTCATGCTGATAAAGCCTTTTTGTTGCGGGCATGGTAGTAATGAAGTCAGCACCAAATCCACTCAGGGATAGAATTCTGTTATTCTGATCAGATTCTCATCAATAAACCAGTGCCCTTATTTTATAGGTTCTTCGAGATTTAAGCAATAGTAATTTCAGGTTATCTTGTATCAGCCAGGCTTAAACACCCTTCTTTGGATTATTGTCCGAATCCTGGAGCCGGAATCATAAGGCTGGTTGAGGGAATGAGTACGGTTGCGATTGCCGGGGAGTTTGTGCACTCCGCTTGAACCCGCCGCTGTATTCTATCTTTTGATCGAATACAATGGTTGAGATAGATGGATGTGTGACACGACGGTTTCGATTTTGGAGATTTTGAACTTGCGTTCCAGGGAGAGAATTAGTCGGTCATATTAAAATGGTCGTGGGCTCATTGCGAAGTCATCTTCAGGTGATCGATCAATTCCAGGTAATGGTTCCCGCAGGAAATCAGCGGCACCTTCCGTGATTAGAATTTGCTGGTTTGCTGCAATCTCCGGAAATTGCCGGACTTCCCCGCTCGGCCATTTCACGATAAGCATGTCCAGGGTTTCGTGCTGTCCCAATCCAAATGTCACCGTTTTTTCCGAATTTCCGAGATAACTGCCACCTGTGCGCACTCGCCGGTACATACGGAGATCATTCACTACCCCGATAATTTGGGAATCAATACCGTTGCGATTGCTGGTGATACCTTGCAAGCGGACCCGGAGAAAATTCCGGCCCTGCGAATCATTTCGCCACAGATGGGCTGGCCCTCCGTTTTCGGTAATCAGGATATCCGGGTCACCATCCCGGTCGATATCGGCATAGGTTGCAGACCGTGAAACCAGGGAATCCAGAAAGGGACCGCCTATGGAGTGGCTGATATCTTCAAAAATCCCTTGCCCTTTATTCAAGAACAACTGGGATTGTTGCCGGTAGGTGCTGCCATCCTGGATCATGGGTTGAATATGGCCGTTGGCGGCGAAGAGGTCGAGGTCGGTGTCAAAGTCTACATCAAAGAGAAAAATGCCAAAGGTCAAGCGCAGCAGGCTGGACCGGCCAATTTTCGATACGGAGGATCTGGTGGTGAACAGGTCGTTTCCGGAGTATTTGAACACCCCGACCATTTCGTTGGAAAAGTTACCGATAAAGATCGTAATATTATCGCTGTGGTCAATTACTCCGGCATCTACACCCATCCCGGCGGCGGCTCTCCCGAATTCGTCAAAGGCGATACCGCTCATCATTCCGATTTCAGTGAATGTTCCGTCGCCGTTATTTTTGCATAACAGGTCACGTTCCGTATCGCTGGAGACGATGAGATCCGGCCAGCCGTCCCGGTCGGCATCGAAGAACAGGGCAGCCGTACTCCAGGTGGAGCAGACCGGATACATCACCACCTTCCGGGGTCGGAATTTCCTGGTGGAAATTAACACCATCGAAGGACGCATTGAATCGTTTTGATACCAGGATACGGAATTACTCCGGAGCGGGCCGCAACCGCACTTCGGGCGGGCTCCTACGGATAATGATCCGGGGAACAGGCTGCAGAACCGGTGCGCGGTCTGTGAAAACGCCGGGCGGCGCGGAAGAATCGAAAGCAATACGATAGAGAAGGTAAACGATAATCAGATCCAGAGCCGTTTCGAAGCGCAACTGCCGGCGGTCATTTCGGAATAGAAATGGAATTGGTTTGTTGGCGATCGGCATGCCCACTCTCAGTGTAAATGCCCGTCATCACACCACCGATGATCTCCAGGATGTCCGGCACACCCATCAAATGACCAGGCATGATTACATAACGGTCAACCTAAATTACAAACAGATGGGAGTGGGTGGCGACAGCAGCTGGAGACTGCGGGAGCACGACGAATATACTCTCTGGCCTCAAGCCTACAATTACTCTTATCGCCTGCGGCCATTTTCGACGGAAGCGGAATCCGAAATTGAGCTGGCACGACAATCGTTCCAGTCAGATTGATTTGGCTGGGTTCCGGCGACACATGGTTTCACTCTCAGGCAGAACCATACCGGAAAGTCTGCTTTTATGGTTTCCTAATTGGATGTATGAGACCACTATAGAAACCACTGCCTGCCCCGATTCGTCGGGGAATGATCACGAATT
>CAYPST010000120.1:0-12252 GCA_964413425.1 uncultured bacterium | reverse complement strand
GGCCAGTGGGTCAGGGCCATGGGAAAATACACAAAGAACGGTTCTGACCGATGATGTTGCATAAAATCAATTAAAAAATCTGTATAGATATCCGGACCAAATTTTCCCTGCGTATCTTCCATTAATGATCCGTTTTTCCAAATCCCAGGATCCCAGAAGCGCGACGGTTTATCCTTGCCTTCCATCCGGATATCATCCGGTGTTTCACTATATAGCCAGGTCCACAGGCAGGATGCATCAAAGCCGAGATTTTGAGGATGCCGGGGTCGATGTTCGAATCGGGCCAGCTGCCATTTCCCTGCCACTGCTGTAGCATACCCAGCGTTCCGCATCATGTGGGCAAAGTTGAACCGATCAGGATCCAGGTACTGTTGATCCTCCGGCTGAGTCCAGATCCCACCAGTCCAGCCATTCCGGAAGGGATATTGGCCGGTCATCAGTTCGACTCTTGTGGGGGTACAGAGTGGAGTGCAATAGGCATTGTCAAATCGAATTCCCTCTGCAGCCAGCTGATCCAGCACCGGAGTGTCATAGCTCTCACTGCCATAGCAGCTCAGACACTCTGCCCCTAAATCATCCGCCATAATTAACACCACATTTGGTGTCATTTGGTCTACCCCAAAATCGCATCCCTGGAAGAGCAAAGCGGTTGTCGTCATACCAACAGTTTTCAGAAATTGTCTGCGATGCATATTCGGTTCCCTTTCGGTTTCTATACTCCCCAAATTCAATACATTTATATGTTTCTCAGTCAGAAAACGCTCCGGGGGAGAGCCTTTGGCTCAAAGTCTGGAAAGACCGGCATGAGCATAATGAAACTGGAATACAAATACTCCTGCACTATTGAGTTCCTCCTGATTATAATTTTTCTCTGAGTTGCATGAGCGCCGGATGCTGCTCGTCCGTATCTCCCAGCTGCTCTTTGAGTCGGAAGAGTTCTTGCTTCAGTTCCTGCACAACCGGCCTATATTTGGGATCGTTATAAACGTTTAAGAGTTCTCTGGGATCCTTCTGCAGATCGTACAGTTCCCAGCCGGGTTTGGTCGGCTCTGCGTCGTATCCGTTGACATCCAACGGCAAACCATAGAAGAAGATGAGCTTGTACCATTGTGTTCGTATACCGTAATGAGCGGGCCGGTTGCCATGCATCCAATAGCGATAATACATGGCGGTACGCCAGTCCCGCGGAGTCTTCCCCTGCAGATTGGCCCGAAAACTTCGCCCCTGCATCCAATCCGGAATCGGCTGGCCGGCATAATCTAGAAAGAGGGGGGCAAAATCCACATTTAGAATCAAGTCATCATTCACGTCTCCGGCCTGGATCTCACGCGGATAGCGAATCAGGAACGGCATCCGGGCCGACTCTTCATACATCCAGCGTTTATCAATGTAATTGTGCTCCCCGAGGAACAACCCCTGATCGGATGTGTAAATCACCACCGTATTTCTACTCAATCCTTCCGCATCCAGACACTCCAGTAAACGTCCCACATTTTCATTCAGGGCTGCCACGCACCGGAGATAATCTTTCAGATACTTCTGATAGGTGGCCCGGATAGCCTCCTTCCTGGACAGCCCGGTGATGTTTAGCTGCCCGGTCGGCCAGTCCGGACTGGTCATGCGCTCAAGCATGGTCTCACTGATCGTATAGCCGTAATCCCTGGATCCCGGACATCTATGACTTTTATCTTCCCAGAGACTGGCGGGCTCCGGAATCCGGGTATCGGTGTATAAACTCGCATTCCGCTCCGGATACTCCCATTTCCCATGGGAGTTTTTAAAATGCGTCATCAAACAAAACGGTTTGTCGGATTCTCGCTGTTTTAACCATTGCAGCGATAGATCGGTGATCACATCCGTGGAATAGCCCTGGTACGTCTGTCTCCCGGTGTCCTTTTCCGTCATGATCGGATTATGGTATCGTCCCTGTCCCGGCAGGACATTCCAGTAATCAAAGCCGGCGGGTTCGGTCTTCAAGTGCCATTTACCGATGACGGCGGTTTGATAGCCGGCCTGCTGCAGCAGTTTAGCCACGTTCTCCCTGGACGGATCCAATTCATCACGCAATGTATAGACGCCGTTTTTATGGCTGTACTGCCCGGTGAGGATGGCGGCCCGGCTGGGAACACAGATGGAATTGGTACAGAAACAGTTGGTCAGCCGCATCCCTTCTTTCCCAATCCGGTCGATATTATCGGTATGGGCATACGGTCCGAGCCGGGAAAAGTAACTGCTGATAGCCTGAGACGTGTGATCGTCGGCCATGATGAACAGGATATTGGGCTGCCCGGAAGTACCCTCCTGACACGCAAATGGCGCAACAGACATTGCAGTTATTCCCATGCCTACCATCCGTAAGAACTGCCGTCTTGATCGAGAATAGACCATGATTTCTCCTTGTACTAGAATCAAAATTCAGCGAACTCTCCGCCCTCTCCTCTGCGAGTATTTTCCATAAAACCGGAGGAGCACTCTTTTCTGCCGGTGCCCCTGGCAGAGGAGCTGGGATCCGCTGTGCACTGGGAACCTACATACTTATCGTATGGAATCCAGGATCTTCTGTAATCGCTCCCTGGCGGCAGCCGCTTCGGGGCTCTGCTCTTGCTTGCTGATAGGCAGCCGCTCCATGGGATCCCTGGGGATATCGTACAACTCGCCACTCCGGTATAACTTCCAGCGCTGGTCCCGCGCGAATTCACTCGTTTCCCAGTTCGCCCACTTGGGCTCGTAGTAGCAATACATATAATCCCGTGGATTCCCGCGTTCACCACGGATCTGTGGTGCAAAGCTGACCCCGTCAACGGGTTCGCCCTTGGGCAGTGAGGCCCCGGTGACCTCGGCAATGGTGGGCATAAAATCGCTGAAATCAATGAGATCATCCAGCACCTTCCCCTGCGGAGTAACTCCGGGCCAGTACGCAATGAGTGGCACCCGGGTGCCCCAGTCGGTGGGATGGCCTTTCTGACCGTAAATGACACATTCTCCCAGTTTCGATGAAATGTTTCGGTGGGTTCCGTTATCAGAGGTAAACAGGAGCAGCGTATTCTCACTGATTCCCAGTTCTTCCGTCTTGCGCACAATTTGTCCCACGATTTTATCCATGTAGGCGATCATATCGGCGAAAAACTTGGGATTGTGTTGATCCCGATTACCCTGCCACTCTTCGCTGTCGGGCGTTGGTACGAAGGGGCTGTGCATAAGCACCATGGGATAATATACGAAGAACGGCTCATCCCGGTGCTGCTCCATGAATGCGTTGATGAACTCGGTGAAGATGGCGGGGCCGTATTCTCCTTCATACATCTCCGGTTCAAGCGAATTCTCGTACAGAAAGGGATCGGCATACCTACCCTGCCGCTCATCGATCTGCCACAGACAGTATTCATCGAATCCCGCCTGCTTCGGGTAGGTCCCAATCCCTTCATTCCGTGCCGCAAGCTGCCACTTCCCGGCGATACAGGTGGCATACCCGCCCTGCTGCATCATATGGCCGAATGTTTTTTCATCCGGATGGAGCGCCCCGAATTCGGTGTAATTCCGGAAGTTATACTGGCCGGTCATAATTTTCACCCGGGAGGGCGTACACAGCGGCTGGGAGTAGCAATGTTCGAAGCGCAATCCATTGCGTGCTAATGCATCCAATTCCGGGGTCTGGTAGGAGGTACTGCCGTAACAGCTCAAACACTCGTAGCCCATATCATCCACCATGATCAGAATCACGTTGGGCTTGGAAGCACCTGACCCGTTTTTCCAAGTCAGTAAGGGCATAACCATTGCCGCGGTTCCGGCACCTATCAGATGTAAAAATTTTCTACGACTGATCGCACCTACCATAGAATTCACTCCGGTTGATAATTCACATTACTGTTTGTACCCGCACCCGAATTCAGGCTGCTCCTGTTAACTTAGGAATTTTTCTTCTCCATAAGAATATGATAATTTTCGAGACTCACTACGTCAGATGGAGATTCTGCAACACCTCATATATGCTTCTCGCTGACTCTGTGATAATGAAAGGATCTACTCGGGAAAATGCCCCGGAATTAGGCTCCCATTTTGGAATAGGTGCAAACTCTGCTCCGGCTCGCTCATGATTGGACAATAGTATAGATCATTTTCGCCGGAACTTTCCTTCCCACAGCAGCCATGTGGTAATCGGACCGCCTGCTCTCATTTGTCGAAAGCGGCATTAAAACGAGAATTGCACGGAAAACCGATTCACCGACCCGAATACTCCATACTGGGAGTAGGCATAATCCAGATTCACCCCGAATGCGCCGAACTCGCGCTGCACACCAATGCCTGCATTTAATCCCTGTTCATCCGTGGGATAGATGTATCCTCCGCGGAGGGCAAGGGTATTCATGAAGACATATTCCGCTCCGACTTTCACCCGTTCGTCATAGTCCCGGGGATGTTCGCTATCAATGGCGAGCAGGAGATTATGATTCGGTGAGTCAAGTGGCATCAGGTCCATCATATCCATGGATAATCCTATCCGGAAGATCAGGGGAAGTTCAAAGCTTTCTCGGGAGTAGGTCAATTCCCGGGAGAAGTTTTTAATCCCTAACGCAAAGTCCAGACTGCGAAACCCGGTTTGATAAAACACGCCGAAATCCCATGCGATCGTATTGAGCGCAAAGTTCTTCCTGACTGGATTTTCGTTGTCATCAAGACTTACGATTCCATCAACTATGGATTGTGCAACATATTTGGCATTTCCTCCCACGGCAAATCGATTGGTGACGGCCTTGGCATATCCGAGGCCGATCACAGTTGCGGAGGGACTGTACGTACCTATCTGTCGAAATCCCTGGGTATTATCATACCGGATTGTCTCGTTCAACTCCCCGTAATTCACCGCAAAGCCAGAGAGTCCGATCACACCGATTGGCGAGTTAACAGCCACGCTGGCTGCATTGTAGGTGATATCGCAGCTGACCGACCGAAACATCCACCGTTCCATCAAGATATGCCATGCCCGCCGGATTATAGAACATCGCAATCGACGAAGAGACCCGCTGGGCCGTCATTGCATCCGCCATGGCGGCTGCACGTGCATCAACCGAAACGGATAAGAATTTCATCCCCGTTTGTGCCCGGCGATCCCGGGAGAGTTCTTCCTCCTCCTGTCCCATCACCTGCGAAGTCCCGAGCAGACTTATCAGGAGAAGAGCGACTAGAATTAAAACGCATTCACATATTGTATTTTTCATAATTGCCTCTCATAGTTATCCCTTGAAATTCCTTTCAACAGAATAGGTATTGCAGATTTCTCTCGTACATTTCTATCTCAGAATGACAAATTTTCTGTAGATGGTCTCCCCGGAATCTTTATCCTCAATAACTGCAATATAGAGTCCACTCACCACCACCTGATTCGCGTAGGTCGTGAGAGCCCAATACTCATCTCCACTTCCATCAGTATGGTCTATGGTTTCCACCAGACTGCCATCTTCCGCATAGATTTTAATCGTGCAGTGACCGGGAATTTCAAGAAATCCGATCTTATCCTGGAGATCCGGCCAGCGCACATTTTTATCTGCCTCCAGAACATAGGGATTGGGGACGACTCGAGCATCAGCTGCTTCTTCCCCCGGTGGCCGGGTCAGCAGCGCCGGATCGTAGGTTTGCGTGTAGTATCGACTGCTGCGCAGCCGGACGCCGGTGGGTGTCATCCCGGTGTTATCATTGTTGACTTCTCCCACAGACTGGATATAATAAAAATAGCTGATCCCCCGTTGCACTTCCATGTCCTCGTATCTCCGGGCATCTGGTCCTAATTCAGCTGCTTTCTCGTATTTCCAGGCATCTTCCACCGCACCCTGATACCGGTTCCGGGTCCGATAGATTTCGAATCCTGTGTGGTCAGCATCCTCATATACCTCCCACTCCAGGGTGATTCTATCCGGTCCGGAGAACACATTGAAAGTCTTCGGAGGTTTCGGAGCATGAGGGATATTGTAACCAGACTGCAAGTTCGCAGTTGCCTTGGCAATCATTTTAAAGATGGAATCCCGCGAGGAAAGCACCCAGCGATCCTTGGTATGTGAGACTCCCTGATATTCGATGAGCAGCTCGTCATCGCCGCCCGATCGCTTATACGCCTTCCCGATCTCAATTGCAGCTTCACGGCTGAGCCCCTGCATGCCTTCCAGCCAGATGAAGGTGACGCTGTCACCCGGCGCCATCGTATACGGGCCGAACGAAAAGTTCGGGACCCATCCGCCCGAGTGCCCCCGGCTGGGTTCATCTATCTGGTTGGCCATCCGCTCGTACCAGTCATCCGCCGGCTCGTCCGGGGCAACGATATCTGCGTGATGCGGATATTCATGGCCCGGATTGCCGTAATCACGATACGTCTGATCCATGCTCATATAGGCGTATTCGTCCTTCATCTGCGCGGTATTAAACGGGGTGTTTGTATTTGTAATTGGGTCACCTCCACGGACAAATCCGGTATGGGTAGGCTGGGAAAAATCATTGGATTTGTCTGAAACGGATTTATCGGCATGCAGAATCGACCGGGACGCCATGAAGGCGGTAGCCAGACGACCCACCGAGTCGCCCTCTACTACGGCATTGCCCCAATCGTCGGTCCACACGGGAGTCCCCAGATTATCGAATTCTTCCCATGGCGTTTTCCCATGCCAGACGGCAAACGCCCTGAATGGGGTATTCTGCGGTTCAAACAGCAGGAGGGCCGGTTCATAGGGATCCATCCCATCACCAAAGTAATCCACCATAGTATTGGTCCCGGCATGCCCCATAATGTTATTCCCCTGCCAGAACTTAAATTTACACGAGTAATAGAAGTAGACTCCTTCCAATGTCTGATCAGGAAGTTCAATCTCGGGATCGGCATCGGTATTGCCCGTGTTAATGAAGGTATATTCATGAATATGATAGTCGTCGTGGAACTGCTGACCGAATGCCCGGACCCGGTTTTTCATCGTGACTCCAAGGATAGTATTCGCTTCCCGAACCACCATTCTGGCCGCTTTCATGGAGGGATCAACCCCCGTGAGCAACACGGCTCGGTCGAAACTCTGGAGGTTATCTACATACACTTCCGGTTTTTCAAAGCGACCGATCAGCTGCATGGTTTTGGGAAAAAATTCCTGGGGAGTATCCATGCCGAAAGTCCGCGGACCGGCATGGGCTAGCCGGGGGGCATAGGTATCACCCCGTTCGTCCGTATGACTCGCTGTCCCGATCCACACAGAGTTCCTGACCATCGTTCCATGCCGCCTGTCTTTGAATAAACCTGGCCAGAACTGTCCATCTCGTTTAATAGAGCTAGAGGGTTCTGCTCCGGTGGATGAATACTGGTGATGGTAATCACCAATGTTCAACCATTTTCTCTCCGCCTGCGCTCTAACTTCCCGGACATCCCAGAGGAGGAATAGTACAGCAACTGAGAGTACGCCTGCTATCCTCAGCATATTCCTCAGATTAAAACGAAATATTTTGTATTTCATAATATCCTCTGCTTTTGCTAATGGCTTTACTCTTTATTGATGAATTGAGTTCTCTCTATCAGAATAAGTATGCCATGAGACTGGTTAAAAACTGAATCGAATACCAAATTTGACCGTCCGCGGATTCAGGAACCGTAAGTATTCCAGATTGGGCATATCGATATAGGCCTTATCTTCCATAACCCGGTCAACTCTGGATTGATCGGCCTGGCTCCAGGAATCCTCCGACCATACCATATACTGGCCACTCGATTTCTCATAATACAATGGCCTGGTGTGCGGCTCGCCAACACTTTCCACATTGTCGACAATTTCGATGGGTACGAACTCCGCACCTGCTTTGCGGTAATCACCGGGCCGATCATTACCGGAAATCATCGGATAAGGGGACTCGTTGCCTCCGAAGGTATCCTCCGGCAGATGCAGCGACCGTATATAGTACTCCCAGTCATACCCGCCGGCCCCGAAGAACGTGTCGCCCATGGTCAGGTGCTTGATATTAAAGATATTATAGATGTCCAGAAACAACTGTGCCCGCAAGGTACCCCCTAATTGGATATTCTTCATTAAGCGAACATCCAGGTTGTAATAATCCCGCCACCGGACGTTATTCTCAACCCCTAGCATTTCCACTTCTCCGGTCCAGGTAAACGCTTTTCCGGCCCGCCACTCGCCCAGGAGGCTGAGATGGAGATCCCCGATGGGATGCACTCCGGCAAACCGGGGACCGAATTCCATGGGTGTGAGAAACTCGAGATTAAACCGACCGTAGGGCTCAGGAACAAGTTTATTCACATAATGCGATCGGGTAGTTCGTTCGTATTCGCGCTGCTGGGTCCGGTTCTCCCACTGCTCTCCGAATCCGAAATTCCCGGTCTTCCTGGCCATGTAAGTGAAATTCGCAAACCCACGGAACCAGCGGCCCGTGTTCTTCCGTAACGTGAATTCCACGCCCCGAATATCCTCGTAATTCAGCGGTTCGGTGCGCCTGTAGTCCACCTGCCCGGTCAAGTTGATATAGCGCACAGTGCGGGGTTGATCATCCAGCGCCTTATAGTATCCGCTGATCCGAATCAGATACTGATTCAGGAGATTCTGTTCGAATCCCAGCTCGTAATTGATCGTTCGGGGCATGGGATGGTTCGGGTCACCTATGCGATCAACGGCGCCGGTATTAATCTCCCGCACGATAAAGAGCTGGTGGGGATTCAGCATCTGGCGAAAATGACCATAATTAAAGTAGATTTTGCTGTTCGCCGTCACCGGGAAGGAGACACCCAGTCGCGGGCTTAAAAAAGTGAGTGCTTCCGTCGGTTTCTTGTCAAGCGCCTCGTCGAGTTGGTCTTTCCCGATTATAGCGGAAAACGCGTTCGTATATTCCTGATAATCATACCATCTGGTGGCCGCATCCCAATAATCGAGACGGAGTCCCAGGTTGGCCACAATCTGTTCGAATTCCAGCTTGGACTGTAAATAGGCTGCCGCCTGCCGCGGTTCCTCGTTCCACTTGAATTTCGGGGCAGTGCTACTGGTGAAGAATAATTCCTTCTGTTCATGGTTGATGTTGTAATCATTATAGATGTATTCGAGACCACCCTTCAGCTGGAAAAAGTGATTGATCTGACTGGTGATATCAAACCGGCCGCTCCACACGGCCACCGTAGAACTATCCCGCGCTTTCGCCCAGTGACCGCCGACAGCCATATTTCCGACCGTAAACATATTTGCCATCCAGTAGCCGTATGGGGCTTCATCGACGGGAAAGCCGCCAATGGTGGTGGCCACGGAATCCCGGTTCCGCCAGGCGGATTCGGGAAGATAGGTGTTGTAATCCGAGAACATTCTTTGCAGGCGAACCTCATAAAATGTATTGGAACTGAGGGTATGCACCAGATCAGCGCCAACAAAGTTCCGGTAGACATCCGACGGATTATCCGTCCAGTTGGCGAATACCTCGGCACCGCCGCCGCTGTTACCTCCTGCCACATGGTCTACCATCCCTCCTCCCTGCCAGGGATATTTGGGGACTTCCCCCTTAAACATATTCGGGAAGCCGGTCCCGCTGGGCTGAATCCCGTGCTCCGCCCCGGACATCCCTCCCAACCGCAGCTTCATGTTGTCCGTGATGTTGGAAGTGAGCTTCAACCGGGCTACATCCTCCAGATACGCATCCCGCATCTGTGGAATGAAATACGCGCGCTGTTCGTTTCGATAGGAGGCAAAGAATCGGAGGTTTCCCAGAGATTGGCTTACGAACGGAACCGGCCCGCCAAAACTCGCATCCATTTCGTAATCCGGTTTGGTGACGTCCAACGGTTTACGGTGCCGCCACCAGAATAATTCCTGGACCTGTTCAACATTAAAATCGTTATTGGGATCGCCGTCCTCATTTAATTTCTTCACCACCTGGTTCCAGCCTTCGAAGCTCTCATACTGGCGTCTGGTCCATTTATCCCAGGCGCTCTCCTCGCTATGGGTTCCCACAAACGCCGGGTCGACATCATTGGGCAAATCCGGATCATCGACATACGGCCGCATCCAGAAGCCATCCGGATGATTGGGAAGATTCCCAAAGTAGTCTCGCTGGGGGGGACTGTACCGCAGCATGAGATCTCCGGTATAGCTATTCTTCGGCCCCTCTTTTGTTACGATATTGACCAGGCCGGAACGCACATTGCCGTACTCGGCATTAAATCCGCCCGTCTGGATCTTGATCTCCTTCACAGAGGTATAGGCAATACTGGTGAAGGGATTATTTTCCCGGCCATCCCGTTGGGTCATCCCGTCCACCATATAATTTACTTCATCCTGGCCACTGCCCCGCACGGCAAGCCCGGGCTCCACCCCTGCTTCCAATCCTACCACGTCATCTACACTCACTACCGGGAGATTTTCCATCTGCTGTGTACTGACATTGGCAACATTGGCTGAAATATCCGGCCGGACAATCTGCTGCTCTGCTTCGATCACCACCTCCTGACCGGCAATGGCCTGCGATTCCAGTTGAAAGTTCACCGTGGTCGTCAAATCGATATTAACATTCACCTGCTCTACTGTGGTCTGCGCATAGCCTATGTACGAAGCCCTGAGGGCATAGTTGCCCGGGCCAACATTCAGAATGGAGTAGTACCCATTCGCATTGGTTGCAGCACCCTGTTGCGTACCAACCAGAATGACATTCACTCCCGGCAGGGGCTCGCCCGTTCCCGCGTCGACGACACGACCGGCAATTTTCCCAGTCTGCCCGAATACCATGGAAATGGGCAATAATATCAGCAGAACCCATATTCCAATTTTTTCAATGTACCAAAACAATTGATTCATGACTTCCCTCCTTTTAACTTGCAAATTCCCTGGGGCTTGCCCCAGGGTTACCTTCCATCTTTTGGATGGGAAGGGTAGAAATGTAGTCTGATACCCTGCGGCAAGCCGCAGGGAGAATGCATTTCTCCTTAACAGTTTATATTCTTTGTCGATTGTTAAATGGAAGGAGAACTGGTGATATATTGTGGAGGAGGAGGTAGATCCACAATCACCAGTTCTCGTGTGTAGTAACTCCCCATTTTTTCTTCCTCTCTTAAATTTAGTGCAATTATCTTGCCATCAAATATATTCAGAGTGGTACTTGTAGTCTAAACGGTTGAATGTCGCCGTGTTGACGGGCACAAACGGGCAACTCAGGTAAGCACCTAAGCGCCGATAAGTGTTACAAATCCGGACACTGTTTGAAGGATACCTCGCTTAATACGATCCCGGGCGATATCGGTGGAGTTTCCAATAGAAGGCCTGGCAGGAGAGATAGCCATTTAGTGAATCGAGCGAGGTGTTACATTGGTGGTGCGGACTACATGAATATGGTTCTGTTCAGCGGGCTCGAGGGGGAGCCACGCTCTCTGCCGGGGAAGAGCTGATCAACGCAATCCGGCCGGGAAGTGCTGCCCGACCCTGCTTAAAACTCCAGCTCACTCCTGGGAACAGTTATTTCATGGATGAATTCATTATCAATATTATAGATCTGATATGTAACTGACGGATCATCTATGGCGGTGTTAAATACGAGTTTCCCGAAAGAACACTGTTCATTGTAGCCGAACAGGGCTCCGGACATCAACCCGTGCGTATGTACATTGGTTAATTTTGAACTCGAAAATTCGTAGAGAGGATAGGCCGGCTCCCGGATAATTTTCCAGGCATCGGAACGATGTCTGTCGGCCGAGAGAAGAATCACTCCTTCAATCCGGTTTTCTTCAATGTATGAAAAAATTTCTTCACGCTCCATTTTGTATCCCTGCCAAGGATCAGAACTGCCTGGTTTTACTCCGTACGCCCACGGAACCGGCGATGCAATCACTTTGAAGGTGGCTTCAGAATCGGAGAGGCGTTCAAACAGCCACTCTTTTTGTACCGGTCCCAACATGGAACGATTCTTTGCCACCGGCGCCATCCGGTAATACCTGCCGTCCAGCATAAAGAAATCCACATCGCCGAGAGAAAAATCAAACCAGCATCCCGGCTTCTTTTCGCCATAGGCATAGTAGGGATTATTCCAATTTTCCTTAAAAATATTCCATACCTCCGGTTTCCAGGAAGGCGTATAGGTCTTCGGTCCTCCCCACGCGTCATTCGTGGTAAAATCATGATCATCCCAGATGGCATACAGGGGAGTCCTTGCGGTAAATGACCTGTATTCGAGCCTGGATTGTCTCCGGTAATAACAGTAACGCTGGACATCCGGATAGGTGGGATGATTGATATACACGTTGCCACCGAG
>CAYPST010000119.1:9429-12312 GCA_964413425.1 uncultured bacterium | reverse complement strand
TATGGTATTCATCCCGGGATTTATCCCGAAGTTATATTAATATAACTCAAATCATATTTAAAAAATAGCACAATGAAACTATCTTTGAGGTACAGGATGTGCTTATTCCTGGTTTGGGGCTTGGCAAATTTGGATGGAGATCACCGGGTGAGATTGAAGCGAATCACGAGCGATTACTGCACGTAGTCAGTAAACTTTGGACGTTTGCGGTAGACCTTGGAACAGCATACAAAACCGGCGGAGGGTGATTGCTTGGGTTTATGGTTCCTTCCTGCTGCCATGCTTTCATAACAAGTTCTTGGAAATAAACCTGATGAAGAGTAATATATTTGTGTCTTCATCGTTCTTTCGCCGGCAGACGAACAATTACACTCTTGCTGGCGAAAGGGTCTGAGTTACCGGTTTTGACCTTGACTCGGATTTTGCACAGCATAAACACATTTTAACCTGCGAGAAATATCATGCGAGGCTATTTCTTTCTTTTGTGTGTGGCAGGAATATTTATTCTTGGGCCCGTTTCACAGGTCTCGGCGCAAACGTCGATGCCGGATGAGTGGACATTCGAGAGCCAGCGGGAGGAGATCGCGCCACGCTGGTGGCGGGATGACCAGGTTCGCTACGACGGGGCAGCAACCCTGTCACTGGCGGGAGACGGCCGCGAATATGCCGACGGTTGCTGGACCCGGAGAGTGCCGGTGGAACCGGATACCTATTACCGCTTCCAAACGCATTTTCAGACACGGAACGTTGATGAGCCTCATCGTTCTGTTTTTGCCCGTCTCCTGTGGCAGGATGCTGACGGAGAGGTCATCGGTCGGGCGGAATATCCCCGGACTGTCCGGAACGCACAAACCGATGCGTGGCAGTTGATTGAGCAGATCTACCGGGGCCCGCCGGAAGCCGCGCAGGCGAAGCTGGAGCTGGTCTATCGCTGGGATGCGGACGGAACTGTGTATTTCAAGCCCGCATCTCTGGAACGGGTATCCAAACCGGAGCCGAGAATTGTCCGGCTGGGAGCGATTCATTACCGGCCCCGGCACGACAGAACTCTCCAGGAGAACCTGGATCATTTTGCCACGCTGATCGCCAGAGCGGCAGATCAGGGCGCCGATATTGTGTGTCTGCCGGAGGGAATCACAATAGCGGGTACGCACAAGACCTATGTGGAAGTTAGCGAGCCGGTGCCGGGCCCGACTACCGAGTATCTGGGCAGCGTTGCCGACCAGCACAATCTCTATATCGTCGCCGGAATTTATGAACGTAAAGGCGCCGCGGTTTACAATACGGCCGTGTTAGTGGATCGGCAGGGCACCCTGGCCGGTAAATACCGCAAGGTCTGTTTGCCCAGGGAAGAGTACGAGGGCGGCATCGCACCCGGGAAATCCTTTCCCACCTTCGAGACCGACTTCGGGCGCATCGGTATGATGATCTGCTGGGATGTGTTTTTTCCGGGCCCTGCCAGAACGCTGGCACTCAACGGCGCCGAGGTGATTCTGCTGCCGATATGGGGCGGGAATCTCACTCTCGCAAGAGCCCGGGCCATCGAGAACCAGGTGTATCTGGTCACTTCCACCTATGATATGAAAACCGGCATCTTTGACCTGGAAGGCTCGCTGATGGCCGAAGGAACCGAGGACAATCCCGTTGTAGTTGGTGAAGTAGATCTCAACAAGAAAAAAGACTGGCCGTGGCTGGGCGATTTCAAGAACCGGATTCCCAGGGAATTGCCGCCCCGGGAGGCGCTATGGTATGGAACAGACCAGGAAAAACAATAGCACGCGGATATGCACAGAAACAACAGATGACCACGGATTCCCCACTCCCCACCCGTCCAGGGTACATAAGTGCATAAGTACATAGGTGCATAGGGATGCAGATATCCATGCCAAATACTTGCTTCGGCCCTGACTCTCTGACAATGGTGTTGCAATAACGATACTTAGTAGCTAACGCCCTTATGTACCTATGTACCCGGGAAGTGGGGCGGAGTGTTGATCAGTGTTCATCTTCTGTTTCCGGGCAGATCTGTGTGCTATTCACAAGCTGGATAATCAGGACGTGTGGCGTTTGCCCGACAGCTTCCGGATCATCAGCTCGCCGACATCCAGGATCTTTGCCAGTGTTAGCGATTCCCCTGCGATGAAGCCGGTGCCCACAATGATGATAACCCAGCCGGATCCCGGGATGAACAGAAAGATGATTCCGATACCGATAATGATCAGCCCGAATGCGATTATGAAAAATCGCTTATACCCTGAATTACTCTTCTCCCGCTTTCTGCGCCGGTGATACCGGTCCTGAAACCGGTGTCCCGGTTCCCCTTCCTTGAGCAGTTTCCAGTCACGTTTCATTGATTCGAACACGGGGAATTCACCATCCGTATTTTTAATTATTATTTCCTGTTTATCGGTAGCAGCCTGCAGTAAAATTGTCTTGTTGATACAGATCATGTGCAGGTTGATAAAGAATGCTGGTAAACTACACTGTCCGGCAACAAAATTCAAACCTTATTCAGGCCGTCCGTTCAGAAATGAGCCGGACGTGATCCGGAGAAGGAAAAAGTCCAAAATAGATCTATCATGCAGCCTGCGTTTTACCGTATTGAGTTCGCTGTGATACTTTGATGATTCATTTAGAGAGGAGCGTTTTCGATGAACCAACCAGGAACCAGACGGACATCTCACCAGTGGATTGGCATCCTGCTGATCGTTGTGGGAATTCTTTTCCTGTTAATCACGCTGGATATCCTGGATCTGGGGGATCTGTTCAGCAATTGGTGGCCGGTGCTGATTATCCTGATTGGTGTATTCAAACTACGCGAGCGGGACAAAATGAGCGCTGTCGTCTTCATCGTGATAGGTGCGGTGTTGTTGACTGCCACCG
>CAYPST010000119.1:0-9419 GCA_964413425.1 uncultured bacterium | reverse complement strand
CTGAGCTGGGGCACAATCGGCCGGCTCTGGCCGGTGCTGTTAATCCTGGCCGGTCTGTCACTGTTATGGCAGCGATACCAGCCGGGCCGAACTGGTTTGCATACGGATACTTCCGATACTGTCCGGGCACGGGCCATTTTCGGCGGGGTGGAACAACATATCAAAGCCTCGAACTTCCGGGGAGGACTCGCCGAAGCGACGTTCGGTGGAGTGGGACTGAACCTGAGGGGCTCGAAGCTTTCCCCGGAAGGGGCTGTGCTGGATATTTCCGCCATTTTCGGCGGAGTGGAACTAACCGTACCTGATGATTGGCAGGTAGTCGTCACCGGAACCCCGATTCTGGGAGGCATTGACAGTAAAGTTCTGGCGCCGGATTCACCCACGGAAGAACCTGTGCTGCGGTGCAATTGTACGGCCATTTTTGGAGGAATTGAAATCAAAGATTAGTTCTGTTCCGGGTGTGCCCATGTCACCGATGATCCATTCTGAGCTGCCTGCGGAAGATTTCGCTTGACATCCCCGGTAGAAACCGGTAATCTTGCATGATTTGAATGGCACTTCCGGCCTGTCTTTGCAGAAGTCAGTCTTGAACGGCCTGAGTCAAATCAGGGTAAGGTAATATTAATATTATAAGGAGTAGCATTTTATGTCAGATCGAGTCAAGGGCGTTGTGAAATGGTTCAACGCCAGCAAGGGCTATGGGTTCATTTCCAAGGATGAAGGGGAAGATCTCTTCGTGCACTATAGCTCCATCCGTGATACCGGTGGTTTTCGTTCTCTGGATGAAGGCCAGGAAGTTGAGTTCACCGTGGGGGAAGGCAAAAAAGGGCCCCAGGCCCAGGATGTGGTTCCCCTGTAACGCGAATTTAACCACACGTCAATAACAGAAAAGCAGCATATCGTCCGGTATGCTGCTTTTTTTTACCCATGGCTCCTCACACCGGGTGGCTTTTCCACGGGCAGCAGTTTCCCTTCTTGATCACCGGTGAACATTTACCGATATTTCACATTCGTATTGCGCATCCAACAAAGATCAGAAGAGAAGTGCTTTCATGCGAACCTGTTTATGGTATGTGAAAGATGTGCCGGAACAAAAAACCGGCAGTGAGCGTGTGATCCGGATATGAATCCATCTCGGGAAAAAAATTCTCAGCAGGCAACCGGCAAAGACTTCATCCGGGAAATCATCGACCGGGATCTTGCCGAAGGGAAGTTTGATACCATAGTCACCCGCTTTCCCCCGGAGCCGAACGGGTATCTGCACATCGGGCACGCCAAATCCATTGTGCTGAATTTTAGTCTGGCCGATGAATACGGCGGACGCTGCCACCTCCGGTTTGACGACACCAATCCGGAGAAGGAGAAAACAGAATACATCGAATCTATAAAGGATGCGGTGCGCTGGCTGGGATATGACTGGGGGGAGCATCTCTATTTTGCCTCCGATCATTTCGAGCAGTTTTACCAGTATGCGCTCAAGCTCATCCGGGATGGAAAAGCCTATGTGGACAGCCTGAGTGATGAGGAGATCAGGGAATTCCGGGGAACAGTGAACACTCCGGGCAAGCCGAGCCCGTACAGGGATCGCTCGGTTGAAGAGAACCTGAAACTGTTCGAAGCCATGCAAGCGGGGGAGTACGGAGACGGTGAACACGTCCTGAGAGCGAAGATTGACATGGCGTCGCCGCACATGATCCTGCGGGATCCGCTCCTGTTTCGTATCAAGCATGCGGAACACTACCGCCGGGGACGGGAGTGGTGTATCTTCCCAATGTACGACTTCGCCCATCCTCTGGAAGACGCCATCGAACATATCACCCATTCCCTCTGTACCCTGGAATTCGACACCAACCGGGCACTATACGACTGGGTGCTGGAAAATTGTCTGGAGGAAGACGAACTGCCGACCCGTCCCCACCAGTACGAATTCGCCCGGCTCAATCTGACCTATACGATAATGAGCAAGCGGAAACTCCGCCGGCTGGTTGAGGAGGAGCTGGTCGACGGCTGGAATGATCCCCGTCTCCCGACCTTGATGGGTTTGCGGCGGCGTGGTGTTCCTCCGGAGGCTATTCGCACGTTCTGTCAGGAGATCGGAGTGACCCGGACGCAGAGCAGCGTCGAAATGAGTCATTTCGAGCACGTGCTCCGGGACGATCTGAACTACAGTGCACCCCGGGTGATGGGCGTGGTCGATCCGCTCCGGGTTGTGATCACGAATTTCCCGGAGGGGGAAACCGACTGGATTGAGGCGTCCTACTGGCCCAGAGATATTGGTAAAACCGGATCCCGGGAGGTACCGTTCAGTCGCACGCTCTACATCGAACGGGCTGATTTCCGGGAAGATCCTCCCAGAGGATTTCATCGTCTGGCCCCCGGCAGGGAAGTGCGTATCCGCTACGGCTACTTTATTACCTGTACCGATGTTAAGAAGAACAGGGAAGGAGACATTACAGAGCTCCATTGCACCTATGATCCTGCGACCCGGAGCGGTGATGCTCCCGACGGTCGATCGCCGAAAGGCACCCTCCATTGGGTTTCTGCCGATCACGCTTTGCCTGCGGAGTTCAGGCTCTACAATCGATTATTTGCAGTGGCCAATCCGGAGGGCGGGGAAGGGGAGTTCACGGAGTTTCTGAACCCCGAATCCCTGGAAGTCAGAGAAGGGTTTATCGAGCCGAGTGGTGCCGATGATCCGGACGATCAGCGCTATCAACTGGAACGGGTCGGATATTTCTGGTGCGATCCGGAGTCCGCCGGTCCGGAACGGTTGGTATTCAACCAGATCGTGCCGTTACGGGATACCTGGGCGGAACAGGAAGAGGCTGAGCGGCAGGCGGAAATCGAGCGTCAGCGGCGCGAAAAGGAACGTGAAAAAGAACGGCAGCGCGAGCGATCCGAGGCAGGACAGCGGGATCCTATGGAAGACTTGACCTCGGAGCAGAAAGAGCGATTCCGGCATTATCGGGAAGAACTGGGGCTTGATTACGAAGATGCTGCAATCATCGCCCGCGAGGATGAGGTGGCGGACTTCTTCGAGGAAGCGCTGAATACACACAACAACCCTCAGGCCCTCTCAAACTGGATTGTGAATCGTTTGCTGGGTGTGCGGAAGGAGATCCGGCTGTACGATCTTCCCTTTGATGCACAGCAGTTCGCTCGACTGGTGGAACTGCTTGATGAAGAGGTGATCTCAAGCGGGGCGGCCGACCGGGTGTTTGAGAGGATGGTCGCCGAAGGAGAGAATCCCGAAACCGTTGTGGATCGCGAAGAATTGCGTCAGATTGAGGATACGGAGGCGCTGGAACCGATTGTGGAGGAGATCATGGCCTCGCATCCGGAAGAAGTGAAACGCTATCGTTCCGGTAAAAAAGGACTCCTGGGATTCTTCATGGGGCAGATCATGCAGAAGACCGGGGGATCTGCCAACCCCGCGCTGGCGAAAAACCTGCTTTCCCGGAAACTGGACGATGCGTGACACTCTGTGGATTGCAGAAATCCGGCAGGACCTGAGACAAATCAGGCGCTGATACTTTCAACAGATCTGCCCTGCCAGGTGCAGCTCTCACCGGAGTGCTCCACATAATGAAATACCGTGATGATTTCCGCTTTTTTGCATTCATGTCTCATATAAGATTCCCCGTTGCCACCAAATTAATTCTTCTCTATCTTGGAAATGTTTTCAGATCAGTATCGATGTAATCCGTATCAGCAAAATATGTGAAAGGAGACAACCATGGGAAGAGAAGACGACCTGAAGGTCTTTATTTCCCATCGGAATTCCGTATGCGGGGAGTGCGGAAAGGATGTGGGACGAAACGCGTGGATTACACTGGATGAGAAAAAAGGTGCGCTGTGTCTTTCCTGTGCGGACCTGGATCATCTCATATTCCTTCCTTCGGGAGATGCCGCTCTCACCACTCGTTCCCGCAGGCATTCCGGACTGTGGGCGGTGGTGCTGAAGTGGAGCAGGGCACGCAGACGGTATGAGCGGCAAGGACTCCTGGTGGAGAGCACAGCCCTGGAGAAAGCGGAAGAAGAATGTGCGGCGGATGAAGAAGAACGGGAGGCTGCTCGTGAAAAAGCGGCAAAGCGACGAGCAGCATTGGACCAGGAGTATATCCGGCGATTTGCGGCTCGGGTACGTGACATCTTTCCCTATTGTCCCGAAGACAGGGAACAGGTTATTGCCGAACATGCCTGCCGAAAGTACAGCGGGCGGGTGGGACGAAGCGCTGCTGCCAAAGAACTGGAAGAGGATGCCGTACGCCTTGCGGTAGCCGCTCACGTGCGACATGCGGAAACCGAATACGATGGACTTCTGCTGCGTGGCTACGGACGATGGGAAGCACGTGACAGAGTATATCTGAAGGTGTCGGATATCCTGGATCAGTGGGAATTCGGTGAGTAGACGGGAATACAAAAGTGCAAAAGTGCAAAAAGCCCCGCTCCTCCCCAAAAGACAGCCACAGATTTCCACAGATAAAGACTTTGAGATGTGGTGCGAGATGACATCTCGCAGGGGAGGGGTGAGGGCAAGAGACCAGGAGGGCAAAGCCTTAGACTTCTCCTCCCTTAAGAATCCGGGGGATTGCAACACCAGAATTATAATCGATATGGTGTAGTGTATGACCTGGTGGATTTAAAAATTCGTTTCATTGCCTTTGAAAATTAAATATACTATTGCATTCAAAATGTCATCTAAAGGCTTTCGATGAAGCATCCCTGCCACCAAAATATAGAATAACAGAATTGGCTGTTCTGTATCGAAGTGCTACCCGGAAGGGATTGTACCAGAGGTTGATCGGACGAAATCTTGAATGAGTCGTTCATTGCGTGACGACGGAAGAATTTGAGAAGGAGACTGGTATGGGCGTGTTAGGACCAATCGATTGGATCGTGATTGCGGGTTATTTTGTGGTTATTCTGGGAGTGGCCTGGTGGGTGATCCGCCAGAGGCAGGACACAACCACGGATTATTTTCTGGCGGGGCGGCACCTGGGGTTCTTCGTGGTGGGGGCCTCCATTTTCGCTTCCAATATCGGGTCGGAGCACATCGTAGGATTAGCCGGCTCCGGAGCCACGGACGGAGTGGCCATGGCCCATTACGAACTGCATGCGTGGTGTTTGCTGGTGCTGATTGTAGCCGCCTATGTCTACTTCCGTGGCTAACAAAGCCTTCGAGGATTTGATGCCTGACCGCATCCAGGCCATGACTCCCCAGCGACGATTGCCCTTCACGATGGGTCTGGGATGTGTCCGCAGGCTTGGAGGCGGATACACTGTTATGTCGATGAGAAGATCAGTGGCAATTAGGCTCCATGAAGTTTTGATTCAAGAGCGCAGAGAAAATGATACCAACCTGATTCGACCATTGAGGAGTTGATGAATTCCGTTTTTTTCACGAATCTGATCATCATTTTGCTTCTGACCGTACTGGTGGTCTATCTCGGCCATCGGATCAAACTGCCGATTATTCTCGGTTTTCTGCTTACCGGTATCCTGGTTGGGCCTCATGGATTTCATATCATTGCCCAGCAGCACGAAGTGGAGCTGTTTGCGGAAATCGGTGTGATCCTGTTGCTGTTCGAAATCGGGATTGAATTTTCCATGCGGGAACTTTTCCGGGCACGGAGAATGGTGTTGCTCGGGGGTGGTTTACAGGTGATCGGTACCATTGTGGTTGTGGGTTTGATCGCCGCACTTGCGGGAGTTACCCTTGCGCAGTCGTTTGTCTATGGAGCAATCGTGGCTCTCAGCAGCACCGCGATTGTGCTGAAATATCTCAAGAAACAGGGGGTAATAGATACCCCCTATGGTCGGATAGCGGTGAGCGTGCTTATCTTTCAGGACCTGGCGATTGTCCCACTGTTGTTAATAGTGCAGTTTCTTTCATCTGCTCAAGAGACAGCACCGGGAGTTTCTCTTTTTGTTATAGGCGGTAAATCCCTGCTGTTCATCGGGATGACCATTGTGCTGGCGAAATATGTTTTTCCATTCGTACTGCAGCAAATCGTCAGGACCAGAAGCCGGGAGTTGTTCGGTATCAGTGTCATTGTTTTCTGTTTCTCCCTGGCCTGGCTGGCGGGACGGGTGGGCCTGTCGGCGAGTATCGGGGCATTCCTGGCCGGATTGATCGTCTCCGAATCCGAGTACGGGTATCAAACCCTGGGATTTGTCCTGCCATTCAGAGATCTGTTTGTGAGCCTGTTCTTCGTCTCAATCGGGATGCTGCTGGATCTCGGATTTCTGCTGCAATACTGGTATCTTATTCTGCTGTCTGTGTTGGGTATCGTGGTGATGAAATCGATTCTCACCTCGCTTGCCGTGCACATGAGCGGAGGTTCTCCGCGCAATGCCATCATCGCCGGGCTGGGGCTCAGCCAGATAGGCGAATTCGCCTTTATTCTTGCTGAAGCCGGGTATCGGGGCGCACTCATACCGGAATTCTTCCACCAGCTGTTTCTGGCTGTGGCCATCGTTACCATGGGATTGACGGTGCTATTTTTTCCGGCGGCCCTGGCGTTCACGAGGTATTTAAGTACCCATCGAATTTTCGGAAGATACCTTTTCCCCGGAGAAAAAGAAGGCCCTCGTCCGTCTTATACGGCAGATCTTCTCATTATCGGTTACGGGGTTATCGGTCGGCACATTGCACGGATGGCTGAGCGACAGAAGATTCCATACTGCGTCATCGAGCTGAATCCCGAGACTGTCCGGATGGAAAAAGCGAAGGGGGTTCCCATCATATACGGAGATGCCATGTACAAACCGGTACTTGACAACGCGGGATTGAAACAAGCGCGGATGCTTGCGATCACCATTCCCGATCCGGTGGCTGCATTACGGATTACCAATGTCGCGCGTTCGCATCATCCGGAAGTCAAGATTATCGTCAGAACCAGATTCGTCAGAGATCAATCGATGGTCAGAGATGCCGGGGCGGATCAGGTCCTTGCCGAGGAGCACGAGATCGCCGAAACCATGTGCAGATCTATTCGGCAGGATTTTGGATATTCCGGATAAGCGAGATGCCGGAGAACGATGAAGCATGTGAGAAAAAGAGAAAAGAGAGTTAAAAGGAAAGAAGCCCGGCTCCCCACACCTCGCCGGATACCTGAGGAAATAGGTACATAGGGTGCATAAGGACATACGAGTAAAGGATGCGGGTATCCGCGCCAAATACTTACTCATGAACTGAATCTCTGACAACGATGGTACGACACTCGAAACTGAGTAGCTAACGCCCTTATGCACCTATCCACCTATGTACCCTATGTACCCGGGAAGGGTGGCGTGTGGGGCTCTCCGGATAAACAACAGGAGCGTATAATGAATCCATTTGGTCATATAGATTTGCGGGTGACCGATATGGATGCCGCAATGAAGTTCTTTTCCACTATATTACCGGCCATGGGATTTACCCGCGCATATCATGGGGTTGAGTGGAAGGTCTTTGCCGCCGAGGATGCACTCCCGCGAACCGCCTACTTCGCTTTGACCGAAGATCCGGATCATCAGCCGAATGCCAACCGGATAGCGTTCTGGGCTGAGAACCGGGAGCAGGTAGATCAGATAGCCGCAGTTCTCAAAGAAGCCGGAGCAAGAATAACAAGCGGACCGCAGCTCTTTCCGGAATATAGTTCAACCTATTACGCGATCTATTTTGAGGACCCCTGCGGCAATCGATTCGAGGTTGTTCATAGAACCGATTAAGTGATTATGGAATTTCATTTAAAGAATTGTATTCTTCGCCCATGGCGCGAGGAGGATACCGGTTCGCTTGTCCGGTATGCGAACAATCGAAAGATATGGCTGAATCTGCGCGATGCTTTTCCGCACCCATATAGTATTTCCGCCGCCAGAAAATTTATTCGGATGACCAGAGAAAGAGCCGATGTGCATATCTTTGCCATCGAGGTGAATGGTGAGGCAGCAGGTTCCATTGGATATCATCAGAATTCTGATGTCGAGCGGATTTCAGCAGAGATCGGCTACTGGCTGGGAGAGCCATTCTGGAATCGGGGAATTACCACGGAAGCAGTGAAGGCTGTTACTAGCTATGCCATCGATCAGCATCAACTCATCAGAGTGTATGCGGTGCCCTTTGAGTGGAATGCCGCCTCGTTTCGGGTACTGGAAAAGGCGAGGTTTCACCTGGAGGGCCGGATGCGTCGCAGTGTAGTCAAAGACGGCAAAATAATTGATCAATTACTCTATGCCTATGTTGTTGGGGAAGATAGGGCCGGATCGCAGAGTAACCGGAACCTATTTATAAAGGCGGAGATAGAGGAGAACGGAACACGGAAAACGGGGAACGGATTACCACAGACCTTCGATTGAGCACGCTGATGGTTACGAATACATGGATAAAGACAGATTGAAACAGAAAATCGGTCAGAATCCCTGCTTCCTGTGGATAGTGGAGGGGATAAGCGGGTATCCCGGGTGACTTGAAACCGATGCAATCTGACTCATCAGATAAGGATTTAGTGAGAGGAGGATTTTAAGGAGAGGCACGTGACGGCAGTCGCCTCGCTGTAAATCGGGTTCAGTATTCTCTGGATGCTGCTGGCTGCATTCATTTTTATCACGCTTACAGCGAGGGGTTTCCATACCTACGACAAATCGGGAATCATTATCTGGATCGTGGCAACCGGAGTCGGTTCGTTCTTGTTCCTCATATCTATTCCCGGTATCACCGGTGGAATCGGTTTGTTCAAACGGAAGAGCGGGGCCAGGATCCTAAAATTAATTCTCTCTGCCATCGATTCGCTCAATTTTCCGCTGGGGACAGCGCTGGGGATTTATTCGATCTGGGTTCTGGTTCACCCGGATGCGGTCCCGGATTTTTCACCCTTCCTGCGGCAGAACTGGTCGGCGGAGAGGGGGCGGTGGTTGCTGTGGACGTCAATCCGTACGCGATTGCCCATGTGGGGAAAAAGATTCAAAAATCCGGTTTAGACAACATCACTCTTTTGCAACGGGATGTGGCTGATACCGGTCTGGAATCCGGGATCTTCGATCTTGCGTTCATGTTTGGCTTTCATCATTTTAAAGGGGATATCGAACCAATTCAGCGGGAAACTGCAAGAGTCCTGAAACCGGATGGTGTGCTGGTGACAGAGGGCATCCTCTGGGAGGAAAGTTCTTATTTTAAACGAACGGACCAGACGGGTAACCTGTATCAATTTCAAAAATCATAGCGAGGTATTTCCATAGCGTTACGCAGGATTCAACAGATGGCGATTGAGCCGCGACACGGGATAAGAGAGAAAACTGACAAATTTAATATTATGGCTATTAAATTGCCTCAGTTTTTGAAATCGCTGCGTCCGGAGGTGGGAGGGCACCTCCACGACCAGTCGAGTCATCCCGACCGGAGGACCGCCGCTGTTCAGGCGGGCCGGAGCGGAGGG
>CAYPST010000118.1:0-12328 GCA_964413425.1 uncultured bacterium | reverse complement strand
CGCCGTTCTCGGGGAGGTGAAAACTTACATTTTCTTTGTCGATTGAGCGATTTATGGAAATAAATCGCTCAATTTGGGTACGATAACTTTGAATCATGTGATCACCAGCCAGTCTTTAAATAAGATCATTGCCCACCATGTAATCCCTAGTCAGGGAATGGTGAAAATATCAGCAGAGAGTCGGTGGATCACCGATGCTGAAGTGCCCGTTTTTTCCCCCGGGCATAAAATACCAGTCCGACCATTAGAAAGGCCAGTGTGCCCCCTAATACTTTTCCTTCAAAGATCCAGGGATTTTCAACATTCTCCGGCGGAATCAAACTGAAGATAATAGAGACCGCCGTGGCAAAAAAGCCGGCGATGACAACGCTCCAGAGCCCGAATTTTTTCCCCGGGACCAGGAGGCCCCCGGACGCTTCCCGAGACAATTCCCGATTCGTCCGTAACTTTGCCAGGCTGACAAAGAGATATAAATAGGGGATAAAGTACAAAATGAGTGTGGCATCCAATAGAACAAGGTACGCTTCCTCAACCGTGGATCCTATCACACTCATCAGGATAAAAACAGTGGATAAAATTCCCTGCACTAGGATGGCAATATGCGGTGTTTTCCACCTGGGATGCACCCGGCCCAGGGCCGGAGGAAGGTAATTATCCACGCCGACCACAAACGGGATTCTTGCCGTGCCCGCCAGCCAGGCCCCGGCTCCACCAATGCCGCCCACCGTAATGCTGAAAGCCATAGCGTTCAGTAACCAGGGAATCCCCATGCGGTCGCCGATTCTCCCGATCGATTCGACGATCCCGGAGATGATGTTAATCTCAGCTGATTTGAAGATAATCAGCATGGCTGCCGTTCCGAGGATGTAGATGCCGGTAATGATAAATCCGGAAATGACGATGGCTCTCGGAATAGTCCGCTGTGTATCCTCGATTTCTTCGCCCATGACGGACGCCAGCTCCAATCCGGCAAAGCCGAAGCACATGAGTGCCCAGAAGGAGATAGTATCAAAGGTGCCCAGGTCCGGAAAAAGTTCCGGGAACGCAAAGGAGGTTCGACTGCCGTACAATACGGCTGCAATGCCTCCCAGGATAATGAGGACGACCGCCGGCAGCCAGTTCCCGATGGCCCCGAGATTCTGAACCCATTTTCCGGTCCGTAAACCAATCATATTGAGGATCATCGCCAGCCACAGGACGCCGATGCTGAATAGAGCGACGTATACATTGCTTTCGCCGATTCCGGCACTCTGAGAACCTGCGATAAACACGGCATTCCCTGCGAGGAATATCAGGAGAGAAGGGTAGTAAATAAGATTGTTCACCCAGTAACACCAGCCGGAGAGAAATCCGTGAAACGGCCCGAACGCTCGTTTCGTCCAGGCGTAAATGCCACCTTCTTCAGGGTAATGGGCGCTCAGCTCGGAGACTGCCATTCCCTGGGGAATGAAGAATAACAGGAGCGCCAGTATCCAGAGGAGGATGGATTCGGCGCCAATCTGAGAAGCGGTGAGCAGCCAGCGCAGTCCCACAATCGCTACCACATTCAGCAGCACCACATCCCGCAGCCCCATGGCTCTGGTCAGCTGGCCGGTTTTGGAATGTCTTTCGGATTCAGCCATCAGGATTCATTCTCGTTTCATTCAAAGAGCATTAGGATACACACAGCGAACATGGCAGTCAACCATTTCTTCATTCTGATACGGACCGTTATTCTGATCCGACCGCCGTCGGAAGAACCTCGACCGCATGAGGACTTCTTTTCAAGGAGCCGGAAATAATCAGGTGCTTGTGAAGACTTCGAGGCAGGGCAGATACATCGGAACGCTTAAAGCCACCGTTTCTTCCGGAAATAGAGTAAAAATCCGCCCGCTACCCCTATCATGATCCCGAGTACCACCGGATAACCCCATTTCCATTCCAGTTCGGGCATGTTGGTAAAGTTCATACCATAGATTCCGGCGAGAAAAGTCAATGGGATAAAAATGGTCGCAATGATGGTAAGCACCTTCATAATCTCATTCATACGATTGCTCTGTGTGGACAGATAGAGGTCCAATAAGCCAGAGAGTATATCTCGATACGATTCCACAGTATCCACCACTTGGATGGTGTGATCGTAGACATCTCTGAGAAAGATCCGGGAAGTTTCCCTGAACAGCGAGGGTTCCCCTCTGGTAATCTGTGCAATGACCTCTCGCAGCGGCCAGATGGCTTTTCTGAGAAAAATCATTTCCCGCTTATGGTTATGGATGGTTTCCAGATCGTCTTCGTCGGGATCATCCATCAGGTTTTGCTCGATGGTCACAATTTGTTCACCGATGCCTTCCAGGACAATGAAGTAGTGATCGACGATGGCATCCAGGAGCGCATAGGCCAGATAATCCGGCCCGTGGGTTCGGAGTCTGCCTTTCGGGTTCTGCAACCGTTTTCGGACGGCGTCAAACACATCCTCGGGTTTTTCCTGGAAGGTAAGAACAAAATTCGACCCCAGAATCAGGCTGAACTGTTCATCCTCGATTTGCTCCTGTGCTTCACTGTAGGTTACCATCCGCAAGACAAGGTAGAGATAGTCCTCATAGTTCTCGATTTTCGGACGCTGGTTGGTGCTGAGCACATCCTCCAGTACCAGGGGATGGATATCGTATTGATTGCCGAGTTCTTCCAGAATAGCCACATTATGCAAACCGTCGATATTAATCCAGGTGACGGTATCGGTCCGGCGATAAGGGATACACTGTTCCGCATTCTCCACCTGGTGTTCGGCCAATGTATGCTCATCATAATCGATCACTGAAATCCGAACGGATTCCGCCTTTCGTTCACCGGAATGAATGAGTGTCCCCGGTGGCGTTCCGGGTTGTTTGTGTTTCCGTAAAAGTCGTTGAGGTCTTAACACGAATCCCTCCGGGGAGAGTTAGATGTTTACAGGGACAAACAGATCCCTGCCTTAGCCGACTGAGATCCATATTGTTCTGATAATGTGCAGGTTATGAAGGATTTATGCAATGGATTGATTGTATCCGGAATGCATACCATGCAAGCAGGAAGACCCCCATTCTTTTCAAAATTCGAGAGACCATCGCAGCAGAGACACACAAAACTCTCCAAAGATGTAAGATGATTCACATTTTCGCCTGAGCAAGCGCATTATTTTTTGGGCGGACAGAAAAATATTATAGGGCTATGAGAAGGACCAGTCATGCAATCCATTTCCTTTCAGGCTGAAGCACTGCAGGCGCTTCCCACGGTCACCGCGAATCAGATTCGCCGAATCAATGCGAAAGCGGTGCAGGTGAGCAACATTCCATTCCATCAGATGATAGAGCGGGCGGGGCACGCGGTCAACAGAATAGCTCGTTGTTATTCCTCAAAGATTTTCCCGCGGGTTGCCGTGCTTGTGGGGCCGGGTTTCACGGGATCCGCTTCCATTAGTACAGCCCGCTGTATGGCCAATACCGGCGCACAAATACAACTCATCCTCGCTTTACCGGAAGAGCGGTTTCTTAAGGAGTCACAGCAGCAGTTGCAAATTTTAAAGGAATGGTATCCTGAGATTCCGATACATGATATGAGTAAAATATCCGCAGAGAACTTACCACCTATGCCGGAATGTGATCTTATTATAGACGGATTGCTCGGGCACGGAATTCAAAGCGCACCGAGGGACCCCATTGCCACCCTTATTTCTATTGCAAACGATGCCGAGGTGCCTACCATCAGCATTGACATTCCCAGCGGATTGCACCCGGATACCGGGAAACCCGGGCTGCCAGCCCTGATGGCCACGGCAACAGTGACCTTTACCCTCCCGAAGGAGGGATTTATGAATAAGAAGGCCCAGCGGTATCTCGGGGAAGTATATCTGGTGAATATCGGCGTGTGTCCGAAAATCGTCGAATCGATTCTCCGAACTGATACCTTCCCCAGAAATCTTCCGGAAATTCTTTATCTCTATGATAAATCTGTAATTTAAAGGGTTTCACTCAATTGAGTGGCCCTGGCTAACTTTTTAGCTTCACGGCCGTTTTCTCCAGGAATGATGTTATTGAGAGATTATGGAATGCCATACAGATGGAGTGTGTTCTATCCTTCTGCCCCGACACTATTTTTCTCTTTATGAACCGAGCCTGGTGCCGGAATACTCCCGGTAGAGCTTGCTTTCAGTTTGCGGACTCCGACTGCATTTTCGAGAGAGCGGACTCGATTGCCTCACGAATCGCTTGCTCATTATGCCGTCCACTGGCAGAATACACCATCTGCATATCGTGGCCAATAACCACCGTCACTGGATAATTCCCTTCGAACAATTCCCTGGGGCCCTCATCAGAGGCATCGTCATTCAGGATAGGGTAGGACAGGTTAAAAGCGTTGGCCCACCCCTCACATGAATACGGCATATTTAAATCGGAGCCAGCCCCGATGACAATCAGGTCCTGATCACCGTAATCTCGGACAAAGTGTTCTGTGCCGGGAGCGGCCTCCTGACAGGGTCCGCACCAGGTTGCAAAGATATCAATATATATCACATGATACTGGCCACCGTTTTTCTTTCCCCAATGATCGTACAATTCCCATTCTCCCGAACCATTTGCACATATCGGGAGGGTGAAATTTTCCACGATTTCGGCCGCTGGTTGTTCATCGTCCGGCTCGGTGGAAGTATTACATCCACAGATGAAAACGATTGCGGTTAGTATGAGAATTTTCTTCATATTGACATTTTCCTCAATTAGAAATAGGATTGAACTCTCAGTTTCAATCCATCTTCAAATGGTGGGATCTCCCGGCAGATACCATTAGCGCATCGAATGCCACCCTGTTCGGCACCGTAAAAGAGGGAGATTTGGTGATGTGTCAGGAAATCCAGACTGAGTTCGATGCCAAACCACTTATTCTTTGGATTTACTCCGATCTCACGCAGGATTGATTCCAGCGGGTTGTCTTCAGCAGGATCAACATTCGAAGCAGTTCCCGTTTCAGTACGGTTTGTAAAATCATAAAGCAGCGAGAGAGTCAGGCCTTTATGATATCGGAAAGATGCGATAATTAATCTATTATACGAGGGCTGGACAAGGTGAGATTGGGAGGTATCGCCGTCATGTGAGGTCTGGGGCACACGAATATTCGACACAACAAAGTGTCTTTTTAACCATTGGTTTTCGTGATAAAGTGAAATGGAATTTCCCCCGCCGAATGTATAATCCGCTTCCAGAAAGGCAGTAAATATGTCTCTGGAATTTGCGTTCCGGTGTTGAATGGTGATGTCACTCTCTCCCGAAATATCGGTTCGCTGTGTAAACTCGTCGATTCTACGTAAATGGTTCAGAAATCCTTTGAAGTAGAGGCGATCCTGCAGGGCATATTTCTCTACCTCCAGATGTATCTGATAAAAGGGAAACGCACCGTCAGCCATCAGCGGCAAAATAGTTGTTTCATCTAGTACCACGTATTTTTCATCAAGAATGTTGTATACATGGTGCCGGCTGCCCAGAGATATATTGCCGGTAAGATATGAGTGCCAGGGGCCGCTGTAGTTGACTTCCAGCTGAAAGCCGATTTCATCATTATAATTGACAGTGTGAGTCTGGCGGGCAAGTAGCGTTGAAGAATATTCACGGTATCCTAACGGAGGACGCTGAAAGGGTGACATCCGGGTCGGCCAGTTTCCATAAATATCCTGCCAGACCGCCGGAGGGCGCAGATCATATGCATAGTTTTTATATTCTACAGTAAGGCCGACGGAACGATAGAATCCTGATAATGAAGCATAGACAGCATAGCCCAGAGTTTCAGTCAGCGGGTTTGATACGCTCCCATTGCCAGCTGGCCTCCAGCCGTCCTGGATGGACGAATATTTGTGTGCATAGTTGATCACCGCTTCCCATCTGGAAATCACCTGCTGCCAGTATCCCTCCAGATAATATGAGTTTACCTTGTGAAACTGAGTATCGAGAGCAAAACGACCGTGTTCGGCTGGTTTGGATATATGATAAGGTTGTTCTGACTTCACATGGAGTCCCGAGATTGAGAGCAGGCCGGGAGATTGAAGTCGATGCAAGGTAAGAGATAGTCCTTGTGCTGAATTTTCTTCTGCCCAATTATGAGTTCGTAGATCTTGATCCTGAGGAGAACTGGAATGAAACTTTTGCCTCCCGAAAATTCCCCTGATATCGAACCGGGGAAGCGGACTGAATCGGAGTTCACCGCCGCGAAGACCACTGTCATATCCAAGATGTTTCTCATATCGCAGATTTAACACCAATCCCCAATTCCAGAGCGGGTATACATCACCAAGTTTGACTCCGAAGTTATCTGACTGGTATTCCCCTCGAACTTTCGTCAGACCGATATAAGAGGAACCAAATTCCGGTGGACCGCTCAGTTCCAGTTGTCCGTAAATCGTCCAATTCTTATAGAAGACATTGGCATCCAAAAGGTTCTCTCGGTGGAGATAGTTCGAACCGGTGGCATATTTCGATAAATTATTCACGACATAGGTGGGTTGGCCCCACAATTCGTGAACGAACAGAATAATCACCAGCAAGCTCACCCGAAGCATAATAACCGGCTCTATTGGATCAGATTGTTAATAATGCTTTCATACTTTCTTTCGTCACCAGGAGCATAACCCGTATGTCTTGCTTCGATTCCGCCGTCCTTTCTGACGAAGATACTATATGGGAGCACTCGTCCGGCCAGTCTCGCAAATAACACATGGTCAGGATCAATGAACACCGGAAACTGATATCCATGCGAACGAATAAACGCTCTCACTCTTGACAAACTCCGCGGAGTGTCGGTATTAATACTTATTACCGTAAATCCCGCATCCTGGTATTGTTCCGTCAGCCGGTTGAGGTGTTGCATCTCTTTCTTACAGGGAGCACAGGAGAGGGACCAAAAGTTGATTAATACAGGCCCTTCACTGAGATACTCCTTGAGTCGATGCTGTGTACGATCCAGGGTGGTTAATTGCATCCGGGGGATCGTCTGGCTTACAACCTGGACGGGAAGAGTAACTGCCAGGAGTATACCAATACGTAAGAACCAGGAATTTCTCATATCATCCCTATTAATTATCTTATGATTATCATTTTTTCTCGCAACGCGTAATCACTTCCTGCCAGTTCATAGAAATAGACACCATTCGGAAGAGGTATACCGTACCGATCCACTCCGGGCCATGTTAGTTCATGTTTGCCTGCACTTTGCACTCCCGAGTAGATCTGCACAATCTGCTGGCCTGCAAGATTATAAATTGAAATGGAAATGAAATTCGCTTCCGGTAATTCATAAGAAATTGTGGTGTGATCAGTAATGGGATTGGGATAATTCTGATGCAGGGTAACCTCCGAGACCGAAGTAGAATCAGCGGTAGTATCCGATGGTGACGTGTCTGGTCCCGAAACCGGATCAGATAAATCGAGAGACGGAATCAGGCTTTCAAGAACGGATTGCATTGTGTGAATATCATATTCTGTGTTGGTATATTGGATGATCCCATCCTGATCGATAATAAAATCTCTGGGATAAGGGGAAATTCCGCCGGGGATGAAGTAATCAATATATACGGAATGATCATCGCGTAGTATCGGGTATGTCAATCCTTGATCCCTTGCGAAGTTTCTAATTGTTTCAATGGGCTCATTTGATATTCCTATGACCACCACCCCGGCTTCTCTCGCTTGCTGCCAGATTGCGTGTTCCAGGTCCGATAACTCCGGACTGCATACGGGTCACCAGGAAGCGAAAAATGCCAGGACCACCACCTTCCCTTTGAGCTCCTCCAGGGATAGAGTCGCTTTTTCGCTATTTGCAATTACCGGTAATTCAAAATTCGGGGCTGGTTTACCCGTCTGAATTCCGTTACCGTTATTCCCCTTCAGTTGTATATAGACGGTTTCCTCATCGGGATCGTTGGTTACAATATTAAGTTGACCTTGATCGGTACCGGAAGTTGGTTTATATACCACCTCCAGTTCAATAGATTCTCCGGAATTCAGCGATTGCGGGTGTGGAGCGAAAGAGAAAGCCTCATCAGTTGTAGCCAGTGACACAAACTCCAGTCTGGATTGACCATTATTAGAAATAGTGACTGTGAGAGTGTCACTACCATTCTGTTGGGATTGCCGGAACCCAAGAACCCGGGTTGACAGATCGATATCCGGATCGGCAATAGGACCGTACTCATAAATTCTCATCCGGCTCCATTCTGCTGCATACAGCAAATCGCCGCCCGGGGATCCCACCGCCATCACCCGTCCCCCGGTATTCTTATATCCGACCAGGGTTAACTTTCGGTTATTCCATTCAAAGACTTGCACTTCCGACCAGGCCGATACGGCTACCCGGTTACTCATGATGGCAATCCGGGAAGCAAATCCTGCTGTTTTATGGCCATCGACAAATTCGAGAGTGACGGGATTTTTCAACTGAAAGGCATGCACTCCTTCGGCACCTGCGGCCACAAAGATGTGATCATTATGATATTTAATATCCTTCGGTGTACCTTTCACCGGGATGGTTTTAACTAATTCAGGTAATCCGAAGTAATTGCTGTCCGTGATACCGGCGATATCAATAATGTGAATCCCATTTTCACTATCCGCGATATAGATGTAATCATCCAGATGCAGAAGTGACCAGGCGTTTCCGGTGAGAATCTGATGAAACAGGCGAGGGGCTTGCGGCTTACCGATATCATAAAACAGGACCCCATCTGAATGGGCGGTGAAGATCGCAACATCCCGGACTATTTCAACATCCTCCAGGGAAATCTTTGCGGTGCGGGATGTGTCGCGGTAGGTGAGTAGATTTTCCTCCGGATTGTGTATCATGAGGGGGCCGAGTCGATGGGCATTATTGATCTCAGTAATGACCATCCCAGCATCACGACCGGTTCCCACCAGCTTATCCACCCCGATATCCCATTTATAGGTTCGCAGATGCGGAAATCCCGGTACCTGTATTTCAGCGATCTCAGTCGGAGCAGCCGGGTGAGATATATCATAGAGTACAGCTCCTCCTAATCCTCCGGTTGCAATCATCAGATTTTTTTCAATTTCGATGTCCATTAATTCATGATTTGACGGTATTAAAGTAGAGTGTAGGGTGAGGTTTTTTGGTTGAAGGCGAGATAAAGGCAGCACACAGAGAAGAAGCAACAGAATATATTGCGATAACCCGGTTGACATTACCCTCTCCTGATGCCCGTTGACTCTGATAACCGTTAATTGAGACTTGTTCGGATTTTTACTGTTTTTCATAGAAGCAGAATCATTAATTATTCCATCCACCTTTTCTAAGTCGGGGTTATACCTAAGTACAGCGATACTTCGCTGTCCCAGAGGGACCCCAGTGGGGCACTCGTATCGCTCACCTTAGGTCCAATATAATTTATGCGATTCTACCACCTCTGTAATTCAGACTACACTCTTCCGTTGTTTGCTTTGTGGAGATGAGCGCAGCAGGTGCCCAGAAAAATATCTCCCAGGGAGTACCGTCAGCCACGGGTGTGGGAGACTACAGATGGTTTATCAAAAACATGAATTATGGGAGGAGTGATATTGGAAATAGAATCCGAAAAAACGTGTGAAAAAATCGGAGAGCATTTGTATATTTTTGAGCAAATTAAAGAGAACTATAACGACGAGTTAATCCATTCGGCACCATTGTGCATAGAATGTTGCACTTACAGTGAATCCCATTGTGAAAATTCTTCCGTAGAAGCAGATGAGAAAATTTGCATCATTAATACCGGAAAAGGGAACGAGCATATGACTCCAGAACAGTTCCTGCAAATTGAGCGCACCGCTCGGCCAGATTTCGATGAAGCAGAGAAGAAATCTGCGCAATTATTTGACGAGACGGTTTCGAGATGGGGAGAACACTGGAAAGGATATGGAAGTTTCCGCCTTACCACGGGAAAGCACGGCTTGGCCTTACATTTTCAATTACCAACCGAGACACGGGATGTCGCGATCTTTTCACTCCGTGCGGAACACGAGCACGGCAATTTTAACCTCAAAGGTCCGGACGCAGATCGGGAACGGAGAAAACTCTCTGAGTACGAACTCAACCTGCTGGATACCATGTACGAAAATTGGCGATCGTTACCTGACAATGAAGGGCAGGGAACCAAAGCCATTACGTTGGACTTCGCCAATACATCCGAAAAAACGCTCGATCAATACCTGGATGTGGCCACGGATATCGCAGAAAGGTGGTTGAACAGTAAAAACTAGCAACGAATGAATTCATGGCTTCCCTGCATAATTCTTTTCCTGACACGGACTGTGCGCCGCAGATCCAGGCATCTTGTACCGTTCCTCGTATCCTATAACATCCCATGGGCAGCAGGACACACTTGTATTCCTGATCTTCACTTTATATTTTCGAAGATATTAGAAAATTCGAATGTACTAATATGGTTATGATCAATTATCAAAAAGAAGCGGAAATCCTGAAGGCGCTGGCCAATCCCATCCGGTTAAGGATTGTCGATACCATCAGGAAGGGGGATATCTGTGTCAAATCTCTGGAAGAGATCACCGGTGCCAGCCAGTCCTGTGTGAGCCAGCACCTTTCTGTCCTGCGGAATATTGGGATGGTGAACGCCTATCGGGAGGGGAATCTTGTCTGCTATTCTTTGAACCATCGGTTGACCGATAAAATTTTAACCTGTATACACGAAGAGTATGAAAATCGTACACGAGAAACAGAAGCATGAAGGAGGTTAACACTCATGGCTGCGAGTGACAATACAGTAGAACTCACAGACGATAATTTCGAGACCGAAGTTCTTCACTCTGCGGTGCCTGTTCTGGTGGACTTCTGGGCCGATTGGTGTGCTCCCTGCCGGGCGATTGCCCCGGCAGTTGCCGAGCTGGCCGAACAATATCAGGGGCAGGCAAAGGTGGGAAAATTAGATGTGGATAATAACCAGCAGGTGGCGATGCAGTACGGTATTCGAAGCATCCCCACTCTCCTGATATTCAAGAACGGAGAAGTGGCAGACCAGATCATCGGCGCGGTACCGAAAGCGCAATTAGAAGATAAACTCAAGAATGCTATCTCCTGAGGTCATTTTCGGAGCCGTTGCGTGTTAGACCAGCGAGGCTCTCTTATCCAGAGCACAATGAGACGGAGCCTCGCTGTTTTTACCTTGAGGCTTGCATGGATGCAGTACCGGAAGATATACAGTGGTGTCATGATCGGCTGACGGCGTATTATGGGAATCCCCCCATGAAACCGCGCCGTGATCCCCTGGAAACATTGATGCGTACTATTTTATCCCAGAATACCTCGGATGTGAACCGGGACAAAGCGTACCAATCACTGAAGGGGAGGTTTCCCAGCTGGGATTCGGTGAAAGCGGCAGAGCCGCAAGAAATTGCCACCGCAATTCGGTCCGGAGGATTGGCGAACCAGAAAACCGAACGGATCCGGCGGGTTCTCACCTGGCTGGAACAGCGTCATGGTTCCCTGGATCTCTCCTGGATTTGCGAAGAAAATCCGGATCAGATGATTGATCTCTTCACCCGCATTAAAGGAATCGGAGTGAAAACCATTTCGATTGTGTTGTGCTTTTCCTGCCGGCAAGATATTTTTCCTGTGGATACCCATGTCAATCGGGTGTGCCGGCGATTGGGGCTGGTTCCGGAAAAAGCCTCACCGGAAAAAACGTTCTGGCTGATGAAACAGGTGATACCGGCAGAAATCAGTCAACCGCTTCATCTGAATATGATTCGGCATGGCCGCCAGATCTGCAAATCCAGGCAGCCCACATGTAATGACTGTGTATTACTTGAGCACTGTGAATATGGATTGCAAAACCAATAAGCTCCGGTTCCGGGTTCAATGGGGATTATCCCCCGCCATGAATGAACTCCGGGACACAGGAATCGGAAAATTTCATGCAAGAAATTTTACCAATAATCAGAGTGGGGCGGAAGGTACAATATTCACTCTCCACTCAGGTTTTACTTCATAATCATTCTTGCCAACAGGAAGCAAAATGGCAGAAAGATATTTTTAACCATGGGATGCTTTCAGTATTTTTACAAACATGACTATTAAATCTGTTCAGGAACATCAGAGGCAAGTAAGCCGAAAGAGATACTTTTCGTGCTTGGCGCCACTCTTCATGTGCTGTAGAGCCGTTGCATGTCGAAGATCCCGATCCAATCGGGGAAACGGCTCTCCAATGCAGGTTGAGAATCCAAATCCTTGCTTTCCTGAGCTAACTTAATAGTCATATTTACAAATCCGGAAATGGAGCCCCCCGGCTTAACAGCCGGGGTTCCTCCTTTGACTCCGCACACAG
>CAYPST010000117.1:12267-12719 GCA_964413425.1 uncultured bacterium | reverse complement strand
CTTCGGCTATCTCTCTTTCTTTTTCTTCCTTTTTCTTTTTCCGGCTCTTCGCCAGGTTCTGGAAGACCGTTTCTTCTTTCAGTCGTTCGATGCGTTCCGGGACGGCATGGAAATTCAGCCGCAGGGGTTGCTCCACCCGGACCTTGCGGAATCCGAAATCTTCATTGTCGAATATTTTTACTATCTCGCTCTCTTCAAACCCGGAATAGAGTTCGGCAATTTCTTTGATCTGGTCATCCGATATTTCCCGACGCTTGTCCCCCAGACTCTTCCGCATTGGCACCCAAATATCGGTGGCATCAATCAGCTGCACCTTCCCCTTTCTTTCCGGGGCTTTTTTATTGGCCAGAAACCAGACATAAGTGGCGATCCCGGTGTTGTAGAACATATTGAGCGGCAGCGCGATGATCGGGATGATAGTCGTAGGGCCGGGGGGACATGACCAGATCCGG
>CAYPST010000117.1:0-12257 GCA_964413425.1 uncultured bacterium | reverse complement strand
ATAGGTGGCGATGCCGGTGTTGTAGAAGAGCTGCTCCGGCAATGCCAGGATGGCCTCCAGCCAGTCGTTTTCGAGTATCCATCGTCTGATTTTGCTCTCCCCGCTGCCGGCGTCGCCGGTAAATAACGGCGAACCGTTATGAATGACCGCAATACGGCTGCCGCCCTGTCCGTTCTGCAAAGGCGCTTTGTGCGAGAGCATATCCATGGTAAACAGAAGTTGTCCGTCGCTGCTGCGGGGTGTTCCCGCACCGAAACGTCCTGCATACCCACGGTCGAACTCATCCTCCACCGCTCTCTTATCCCGCTTCCAATCTTTGCCATAGGGAGGATTGGCCAGGATATAATCGAAAGTTTCCCCATCGTGTTTCGGATCTGATAGGGTGCTTCCCTGATAGATATTTTCAGCGTCGCTGCCGTCTTCTGTTTTCAGAAAGAAGTCGCTCTTGCACACAGCGTATGTCTCCGGATTCAATTCCTGGCCATATACCATGACCTCGGCTTCCGGGTTAATCTCTTTAATTCGATCCTTGGTGATGCTGAGCATCCCGCCGGTCCCGCAGGCGGGATCGTACACCTTAAATATTTTTCTCGGTTCCCGGAGATCCTCTTTATCGGGTGACAGCATGATTTCAACCATCAGATGGATAACATCCCGGGGAGTGAAGTGCTCACCGGGGTTCTCGTTGGTGGCTTCGTTGAACTTCCGGATAAGTTCTTCGAAAATGTGCCCCATTGCTGAATTGCTTACCGCATCCGGATGGAGGTCAATTTCATTGAACCGCTGGATTACCTGAAAAACAAGATTGTGGTCATCCAGCTTCCGCACGGTGTTTTCAAAATCAAAATTGTAGAGGACTTCCCGCATGTTTTCGGAAAAGCCATTGATATACCGCAGCAGATTTTCGGCGATTTGCTCCGGCTCATTAAGCAATCGTTCGAAGTCGTATTTGGATGTGTTGTAAAAGGCATAACCGGAAGCCTGGCGGAGTACATCGTCCGGATCTTCCAGTTTATCCTTGTATTTGTTATAGGTCTCCAGCACCTGCTTTTTGGTGGGTTTCAGTACGCTGTCCACCCGTCGCAGCACAGTAAACGGCAGGATCACATCCTGGTATTTGCCCCGCTTGAAACTATCCCGAATCAGATCCGCAATCGACCAGATGAAGTTGGTTTTTTCGGTGAAGTTGTGCATGTCCCTCTTCCATACTCAACTGTAAAAACCAAATTGGCTATTTCCGAACTAACACCGGCAAAGGATAAACGTATTATAACGGCTTTTGAAATTAATTCATACGAATTTTGTTATATCATCACCTGCCTGGCAGATCACCGATTATCACGAAATAAACCTAAAACAGGATCCCTGAAGTGAATTGAATAAACAGCCTGCGAATAAAAAGGACTGTATTACATTACGACTGTTAACAGTTTGTAAAATAGTTTCAGTGAGCAAAGAAAACAAGTTCATATCTGTAATTGAAATTCTTGGATAGAGCTTAAATAGATATAATACAGATTACTATCAATGAATAAGAGTGGAAGGGTGTAGCAGTTCTCCTTCTCACCGCACCGACGACCTCACCTCCCGCCACTCCAGCTCCACCCCCTGCTCCCGGAGAAATCCCTGGAATGCTTCGAGGTATGTTGGATTACCCCGGACCTGGCGGGGAGTGATGTTTCTGTTTAAGCAATACCCCGCCAGGAGGCCGGCGGATTCGCCGATGTTCCATTCCACCGGGTGGAGGCGGTAGCAGCCGTTGGTGATGTGGGTGGTCCCGATGTTTTTGCAGGCGGGCAGGAGGTTTTCCATGCGTACAGGAAGCAGGGCGCCCAGGGGTATCTGGAACGGCAGGGAGCTGATGTCGATGTAATTGTCGCCGCCGGTGGAGGGATGGAGATCGATGCGGTAGCTGCCCACGCCCACGGAGTCGGGGAAAGCTTGTGCGGTGACCTCTTCTCTGGCCAGACCGGTTGTCTCCATACGCGCTTCGGTGCCCACGTGCTGTTCCAGAACGGTGAACTCGGCTTTAATCCGCCGGGATTCCCGGACGTAGGGATACATGGCCAGTCCGTGCTCGGTGCCGGTGAGGTCGCCCCGGAGGCGCAGCCCCGGCCAGCCGGTCCCGCCATCCGCATGGGGGGCTTCGGTCTGCAGCCAGTACAGCAGGGAATAACTGAGCTCCCGGGCCTGCTGCATGTGTTTGCGGCGCCGGTCAGCTGACACCTCAATGAAATTCCCCAGGAAATAATCGTTCTGGGGCCAGTTGACGAGGGTGATGCCGCCGGGATAGGTTCCGGGCTGAAAATTGGTGGGATCGGAGATGCGGCGGTATTCCCAGAGGTTGAAGTGTTCGGTCTCCGCGCCGGGACGGGGATCGAAGGAGACGGTCCGCGGCTTGAGGGTGATGGGGTGGGAATAGGTCCAGCTGAGCAGGTGTCCTGACCAGGGGGGTTGGAGATCCGGCCGGTAGTTTCGCCAGAAGTCGTAGTTGCCGGGTTTGTGGATGGTGTGATCCTCGCCTTCCCGGTACTCCAGAGCGAAGCACCAGGTGACGGCCTGCATGTTTTCCGGCTGCGGTTCGGCCGGGGCGTGAGGCTCGCCAGTCTGGGTCTGGGATTCGGCGCCGGTGACGTATTCGGTCCCGGTGAGCGGCAGGAGGTCGCCAAATTCGGTGGCGTCCAGGAAGTAGCGTCCGGTGAGGTAGTGATCGGTCCCGGTGCGCAGGTTCCGCACCCGGACGCTCTCCACCCGGTCGCCGTCCACAGCGGCGCTCACCGGTTCGTGGCCTGTCAGAAGAGTGACCTGTCCCCCGCTTACGTACGGGGCGAGCATGCCCTGCAAGACGTTCAGCGCAACCCGGGGTTCGTGACACAACCGGGAGACGGCGCCGTTGCCGGGGTTCAGGCGGGGATCGCGCATGGCTGGTCCGGCGAGCGGATACCAGCGGCGGTAGTAGTCCCGGATACCGTTTCGCAGCTGCCGGTAGGACCGGGTGCAGCCGAACTGCTCGATCCAGGGGTGCTCGTCCGGGGGCACGGCCTGGGAGGTGATCTGGCCGCCGATCCAGCGGGTCTGTTCGGTGAGGATCACCTGGTGACCATTCCGTGCTGCGCTGAAAGCGGCCGCACAGCCACCCAGGCTTCCGCCGATGATGACGATGTCTGCCGACGATTCGCTCCAGGTGACGTCATCTCTGTGAAAAGAACTATGCGACCACAGGTGGGCTGCCGGCAGGAACAGGCTGGTGCTGAGTATGTTTTTGAGAAAGGTTCTTCGGTACATGATGGGGGGCCGCTTCCCTGCTAATTGAACGACATGGAAAGTTACGGGTGCCAGACGAGAATGGCAAAGGTACGGACCACGGAGAACGGACCACGGAGAACGGACCACGGAGAACGGACCACCGCCCCACCCCGCTAATAGCACGTCCCAACGGGATCCCTGTGGGACAGAGTGACACAGAAACAATAGATGCACACAGATTACAAAAGATAGAAAAGAATTGAAGAGAGGAAAGAGTAAAGAAACCACCAGCCCGGACACACGGAGGGCGTTGCCTGTAGAATGAGATGGTATCTCGCTGGGGCGGGGAAATAGAAACGAAAGAATAAAAATGCTCGTCCACGAATTACCCGAATTTTCTCGAATTAAAAACTAAAATGGATAAGATACCGAAGAAATATAATCATTTTATGGTAAAATATATTTTTGCTTCAGTGCCGTCTTTTAATTATAATTTTATTGGAGTAATTGGTGTTAATCTGTGTAATTGGTGGACAGATATCTTTTATCTTTTTCATTTCCTGATGAACAATCACTAACCCCGGCAGAAACGTAAAGGAGGCCCCGGTTCGATCACCCCGTTCCCAGCAGCTGCACTGTTTCATATCCAATGCGTATTAAATCGGGGATCTGCCTGGTATCTCTCATGTTAAACTCCGACAGATCCGGTGCAATTACAAGATCTGCGTCCTCCAGCTGAATTCTGGTGGCATTCCGGGTGGCGATATTATAGGCATTAATCATGATATCTATGATATTATCCGGCTGATCGAATCCCTTCTTGGACAGCAGGTCCACCGCAATAATTGTATCAACCCCCATCGATTGAAGCGGTGACACCGGTACGTTTTCCACAATTCCGCCATCCACAAGCAGACGGTCCCGGAGTTCCACCGGGGTATAGATACCGGGCAGACAGGTACTGGCCATCACGGCGGTTGCAACATCTCCGGAATCCAGCGTTATCTTCTCGCCGGTCCGGATATCCGCAGTCACGACGGCCAGGGGAATTTCAGCCCGGGAGAATTCCACTTCTCCAATCACCTCATCCAGCAAGGCCCCCATTTTTTCATTGGAGAGCAGTCCGTACCGGGACAGGGAGATCTGCGATATATCCAGCCAGTCCAGATCGAGAGCGATGTCTTCAATTTCACTCATTTCCAGGCCGAAAGCATGCATGGCAGCGATGAACGCGCCGATACTGGTCCCGGTGATGGCGGCGGGCCGGACTCCTTGCTCGAGTAATGCCTTCAGGATACCGACATGTGCGGCACCGAGCACGGCTCCTCCGCCCAATGCGAGACCTATTTGTGCATCTGAATTCAATTCTTTCACGTGTTCCTCACTTCCTTGTGTTCATTGGTCGTCCTCAGTCGGGCGCAGAGAGGTGAGTTCACGTCTCTCTCGCGGGGTCGTCACAATTCCGGACTGTGCAGTCAACACAATCTTGAGTCTATTTAGAAAACGCCTCGCCCCGAAGAATCATTTGGGGTAACATACAAGGGATGCCTTCGGCAAAGAGATCCCATGAAGACGGGACAAAGTTCCCCGAGGCCGCAAAAGTCGCCAAGAAAAGCAGAGCACTGGAGACTCACGAATACCCGTATCCGCTCCTCATCACTCCTAAGATACTCCGGATTTTACAGCGCTGCTCTGAACAGCGTAATGCTCAGAGGTTCCACCGTTACAGTGTCATTCAGATTGGTTCCGGAGCTCTCTGTGATATCGACATTCCGCGGTTCGCCGGGGACGTTGTAGGCGCGGGGATCGTCGCCGGCAATGATCCAGGTTGACGCTTTTGCGGCAGGTATGACTCCCTGAAAATTCAATGAAACACTGACATGTTCCTCAGTAGGATTCACTATGCCGATAGTCAGGGCACTCGCATCTTCGGTGAGCGCCGCACTGATATCCAGGGGTTCCAGATTGTGTTCCACCCAGATCGGAATGGTTCCGAATTCCCGGCGGTACAGCATCAGGGGGAATCCGGTGGCGGCGAATTCGGCGTCGGTCTTGGTGGTCTTGATGCAGCCGATGACGTTCACGGTCTGGGCGTAGTTGGCGCCCCAGTAGATGTCGGTGTTGCGGAAGTACTCGTGCAGTCCGGCAGCAATACCGAGGGCATCTTTCAGGTAATAGCGGGTCCCCAGTTCCCCGTACACATGCGGACCGTACCAGTAGTTCCACTCATCCAGGGCCACTTTGATGTTCTTCTCCGCCAGGCCTGGTATTTCTTCCCGGAATTTGCGGTGGTAGTCGGCGATGCGGCGAATCCGCTCCGTCGTCTGCGCCACGTGGGCGGGGATATCCGCCAGATCTTCCCAGCAGTAGAAGTGTTCGCTGATCAGGTCCATGTGGCCTGCACTGTTTTCCAGCATTTCGCGGGACCATTCCCCTTCCTCGCCGATGTCCCCCACCCCGATGGTGATGATGGTGGGATCGACCTGGCGCATCTTTTCTTCGACCTGGTTATGCTTGAGTACATAGTCGTCGATTTCCATATACCCCAGCTGCCACCGGCCGAACATTTCGTTCCCGACACACCAGTACTTCACATCATAGGGTTCCAGGTGGCCGTTGCGTGCCCGCCAGCCGCCGTATTCCGTGGAAGCGGCTCCGTTGGCGTATTCCACCTGGGCGGCTGCCGAGTAGGCATCCCCGAAGCCGGTGTTGACCGCAATCATGGGTTCGGTATCAAGGAGCCGGCACGGATGGATATACTCGTCCAGTCCCATATCGTTGGTTTCGATCCCCGTCCAGGCCGGATTGGTGCGGGTGGGTCGTTTGTCCCGGGGCCCGATGCCGTCCCGCCAGTCGTAGCCGCTGACAAAATTCCCGCCCGGCCAGCGATAAATGGGGGCGTCGAGCTGCTGCAGCAGTTCGAAGGTGTCCCTGCGGAACCCGTCGATATTATCGGCCGGCATGAGGGAAACCGCTCCGATTCGGAGTGTGCCCTCCCCGGCTGCCGTGATCTCCAGGCGGCCATTGGTTGTGTTTGCGCCGGCGGTAAACATAAACGGCACCTTCACATACTCGCTGTAGACTGCTTCGATCACGTGCGTATCACGGCCTCCGTTCCATACCAGGGAGACCTGTACCGGTCCCACATTCCCGCCGCCTGCCAGGATGATGTAGCCGCTGTATTGTTTGTCTCTGACCACTCCCAGCTCCTCTTGGTAAATTCCAACCGGGTCAGATCCTCCGACCTGAAGATGCGGAGTGTGTTCACCGACATAGGAATCCTCTTCAACCATTGTTACCGTCCTCGCAGGACCGATGACTTTCCAGGGTGAGGCTGCCAGAACGCGGGCTTCCTGCCGGGTGGTGCGCCAGATATCCTCCTCGCTCTCGGCCGGGACCGTGAAGTAAAACTTGCGATCCTCCAGCATTTCGGCCCAGATGCCTCCGTAAATGCACCGGCCCAGATGCTCGATAAACTGGCCGTAAATAAACTTGCTGATCTCCTCACGGGTTTCCGTGGCATCGATGGTCACCACCCCTGACTGACTCCGGGCACTACTAATAAACAACAGACAGACAAAGAAAACAATGATCCGTCTCATATAAAATATCCTGTTCATGTCATCTCCCTTGTTAAGATTTCGAACCGGATTCTCGCCTCTTCCGGTATCAGGAGAAGATGAATGGCTACTCTGCCCTCTCACCAATCCGACCGAGCCGTTACCTTTTCAGCCCCCTTATATTCTCACTCCATAGATTCAGAGACAGAGTACGTTTGTGTGGTGAGGTCCCCGATATTTCTTTCATTGGAGTCAGTCAGGAATTTGTAGATGGTGGTTTGTGTATAGTGTTCTCCGGGCTCCAGAACAGTCGACGGAAAATCGGGATGGTTCGGCGAATCAGGAAAATGCTGCGCTTCTAACACCAGGGCTTCCCGATACTCATATACCTCATTATTCTTCCCTGTGATACTCCCGTCCAGAAAATTTCCGGAGTAAAATTGTAAACCGGGTTCTGTCGTGTATATTTCCAATACCCGTCCGGTATTGTGTTCGGAGACCCGGCAGGCGAGAGTCAGCACCCCGGGTTCGGACTTGTTCAGCACCCAGTTATGATCGTACCCGTTCCCGTACCGGAGCTGGGAAGTCTCCTGGTTGATCCTGGCTCCGATGGCGGTGGGCTCTCTGAAATCGAAAGGTGTACCGGCAACATCCCGTATCTCTCCGCTCGGGATCAGGGTTGAATCTATGGGAGTAAACTGGTTCGCATTGATCATCATCCGGTGGTCCAAAACTTTCCCATTGCCCTGGCCGGCAAGATTCCAGTAGGGATGGTTGGTGAGATTCACGATAGTGGGCTCGGTGGTGGTGGCTGCATATTCCAGCCGCAGTTCGTTCCTGTTGTTGAGGGTGTATGTGACCTCGTTGGTGAGCTCTCCGGGATAGCCTTCTTCCATATCGGGACTGACATACCGGAGACGAACGCCGACGCTGTCCCTCCCGGTGATGGGTTCTGTGTCCCACACGCGTTTGTCAAATCCCTGCTCTCCGCCGTGGAGATGATTGGGACCATCATTTGTGGCCAGCGTATATCTCTGTCCGTTCAGCGTAAACATTCCCTCATCAATACGATTAGCATACCTGCCGATAATCCCGCCGAAATACGGATTATTCTCGAGAAAACCCTCCAGATCATAATAACCGAGAAGCACATCGGCAATCCGTCCGTTCGCATCCGGCCACTGCACCGAAACAAGCGTCCCTCCGTAATTGGAGATTTGTACTGTCACATCGCGGGCATTTTCCAGGGTATACAATGAAACCGGCCTGCCATCGGATAAATAGCCCCAGGTCTCCCGGTCCACCGACAGAGAATCCTCTCCCCCGCAACCTGCTAAAATGATTGTTAGCAGAAGTATTGCTCCAATTGGTGTGAATCTCTTGCCCATAATGTTGCTCCTTCACTGAATATGATGATTTAGGACTATACACCCACCTAAGATAAACATTCCGCTCCGCTGGACAGGGGAGGATTTTGGAGTGCTTCTTGGTAGAACATATGGCCCCGCCGGGGCCAACACCCCCTCAGAAGAAACAGGGCTTAACGGGAGTCGTCCCTTTTGCTGCGCTAAATTATTAGCCGTCTTATTCTATAGTTAAAACGACCACCGATTTCGATGGTAAAGTGAGAGTCAGCCCGTTCGCCGTTTTCTTAAACTGATTAAATGCCACTGGTCCAATGCTCTCCGGAGCATCAAAACTGTTATGGGCGTTCATGGTTTTTGCAGTCAGTATCCGCCCACTGACGTCCCCGATGTCGGCATTTTTCAGGATACAATTGAGTGTCACCGAATCATGCGGATCCAGATTGCAGAGTGAGAGATGCACTGTTCCTGTATTGTCCCTGGACGCTGAAGCGCTCACCTGGGGAATTTCTTCCCCGTCATACTCATATTCCGGGGTCTCAAGCGCTCCGTCCAATAATTGGGCATCCTGGTGAACTTTGTACATTTCAAATACATGATAGGTCGGCGTCAGGACCATTGACTCCCCCTGGGTCAGTACCATCGCCTGCAAAACGTTCACGGTCTGAGCGATATTTGCCATCTTCACCCGTTCTCTGGACTCATTGAAGATATTCAGAGTCGTCCCGGCCACCAAGGCATCCCGGAGCGTATTCTGCTGACGGAGAAAGGCGGGATTGGTGCCGGGCAGGGGATCGTACCAGGTGCCCCACTCGTCCACCATCAGGCCGACCCGGTTCTGCGGATCATAGCGATCCATAATCGAAATATAATCCCGGATCAGGTCCTCGATCCCCAGCGCTTTTTGCAGGGTGACAAACCACTCATCCTCGGCGAATTCCACCGAAGATCCCTTGTTCTGCCATGTATTCGGAACCGTATAGTAATGCATGGAGACCCCATCCATCATCCGGCCCGCCTCGTCCATGAGCACCTCCAGCCATTCCGGGTTCCGCCCGCCGGGTCCGCCGGCAATCAGATAGAGGTCGCTCTCCCCGTAATCGCGGAGATAGGTTGAGAACCGGCGATACAGATCCGTATAGTACTCGACCCGCATATTGCCCCCGCACCCCCAGTTCTCGTTCCCGACGCCCCAGTAGCGAATCGTCCAGGGGGCGTCCCGTCCGTTCTTCCGGCGAAGATTCGCCAGGTCACTGTTGCCGGGATAGGTTACGTACTCCACCCAGGCCTGCATTTCCTGCGGGGTTCCGGAGCCCACATTCCCGGCGAAATACGGTTCCGCCCCCAACCGTTCGCACAGATCCATGAACTCGTGGGTGCCGAACGCATTGCTCTCCGGGACATTCCCCCAGAACATATTCACCCGGGTGGGACGCTGATCCCTGGGACCAATGCCGTCCATCCAATGATACGTGTCGGCAAAACACCCGCCCGGCCAGCGCAGCACCGGCATATTCAGTCGTTGTAACGCTGCGATCACATCATCCCGGATTCCCCGCGTGTTCGGGATCTCGCTGTCTTCGCCTACCCAGAAGCCTTCATAGATACACTTGCCCAGATGTTCGGCAAAATGCCCGTAAATATTCTTATTGATCCTGCCCAGCTCCCGGCCGGTATCGACGACGTAGGAGGCCTCTCCGTCCGAACCTTGCAGATTCAGAAACGGTATAAGAAATAAAATCAGTATACTGAAGAGCCAGGTAAACCGTCGGGTCCGGCTGGATGGTGTTCTCATAAAATTTCTCCCCCGTATTATCTTCAACGAACCCGGAGCCGTCTCCGGAAAGTTCAATTCCGGAGGGACTCGTCTTTCCGCTCGCCCGTTCCGGTTATCCCCGGAAGTAGATATACACGATCACGATCACCAGAATGACGACGACGGAACTGACCACGTCTTTCCAGTCCCAGCTGATCCGCGAGGCCCGCCGGTCTTCATCGGACAGCGTCCCGAATGTCAATCCCCGGATCTTCTCGTAGTCCGGGGGATCCGTCAGGTAACTCACCCCGATCATCACCGCGCATACCACCAGGAAGATTCCCAGTCCGTAGTACGCGAAGAATATGTTATTCACGACCCACAGGAATGATCCCTCCTGATAGGTGAAGCCATCTATGAGCGCCTCCGGCGTATTCACCAGGATGGCAAACAGTCCCAGCACACCTCCGATGATGAGGGCCCACAGGGCGCCGTGCCGGTTTAACCGCTTGTGGAATACTCCCAGAAAAAAGACGGCGAAAATCGGCGGAGCCAGGTAGGCCTGGACTCCCTGCAGGTAGTCATAGAGCCCGCGGCCTCCCTGGATCACCGGGATCCACAGCAGTCCGATCACCACCATAACCGTGGTGGCCACCCGCCCGATCCACACCAGCCGCCGTTCGGTCACCTGCGGACGCAACCTGGCGTAAAAATCCATGGTGAACAGTGTTGCCGAGGCGTTAAACACGCCCGCCAGGGAACTCATCAGGGCCGCCAGCAATCCGGCAACCACGATCCCCCGCACTCCGATGGGCAGGACATACGCCACCAGCAGCGGAAAGGCTGCCTGCGATTCATCCCGCAGCACCTCACCACCGGGACCGATCATCGTCTCCTGCATCGCCGGGATCTGGCCGCTCTTCGCCAGCGCGAAGGCGATAATCCCCGGAATGATGAAAATGAACACCGGCAGCAGCTTCAGAAACGATGCGGCGATGGAGCCCCGGCGTGCCATTTGCTCATTCGGGGCCCCCAGCGCCCGCTGTACGATGTACTGATCCGTGCACCAATACCACAATCCGACGATAGGCGCGGCAAACAGCATGCCCGGCCACGGATAATTGGTATTGAAATACCAGGCCATGCGGCCGGATTCCATCACCGGTGCCCAGGTGCTCTCGAATCCGTCCGGTACAATCGGCTTCCAGAGATCAAACATATCGGCGCCGACAATCGCCCGTAATTCGCTCCAGCCTCCGATGGCCTGCAAGCCGAAAATCAACACCAGGATCGAGCCGAACACCAGCACCACTGTCTGCAGCGCTTCGGTGTATGCCACCGCCCGCAGACCACCAAGGATGGTATAAATCCCGGTGATGACAATCACCAGAATCGACCCGATCCAGAAACTGTTCAAGCCCAGAAAGCGCAGTTCAGGCAACAGCACACTGAACACAATTCCACCGGCAAAAATCCCCACAGCGATTTTGGTCAGCACATACGCCACCAGCGAGATCAGCGACAGAATCGTGCGCGCCAGAGGCGAAAATCGCTTTTCTAAAAACTCGGGCATTGTAAACACCCGGGACCGCACATAAAACGGCACCATCACCCAGCCCAACACCAGCAACGCCCACGCGTGTAACTCGTAGTGGGCCATTGCGACCCCATCGGTCGCTCCGGATCCCGCCAGCCCCACGATGTGTTCCGAGCCGATGTTCGAGGCGAAAATTGACGCGCCTACCACAAACCAGCCCAGGTGTCGTCCTGCGAGAAAGTAATCCGTCGAGGTGTCCTGCTTCTGGTTGATCACCCACCATGCCAACCCCACTAATATCGCAAAGTATCCTCCGATGACCAGCCAGTCAATCCAGCCCAATGTTCCCATAGGTTTCTCCTCCGTTAATTATCCTTCACCGTATCCAAGATCTATAATTTACGACGGCAACTGCCCGTGGCCTTCAGGAGCAAACAATCATGATGTGTGCCGCTGAGAGGGTTTCCATCCGATTTCACGGCCGTACCACCATCCGTATAGAAAGAAATCAAAACAGGATTTCTTTCCTCCTGACAGGTCCGGAAGCGACCGGCATAGTGCAATTCATATCACTTTTTGTATATCCGTATACCTGTATCGTCAGACTCGACCCTGCCATCATCAGAATCTGCTTTATCGGTCAGTTTCTCCGGGAGAATTCAACTCATACCTAAGTTGAGCGATACGAGAGCTTCGCGAAGTATCGCTGTACTTAGGGAAAACCCCGACTTAGAAAATGTGTGTTTTCACCGAATGGGTGCGGAACGTCCCGACGCCGTTTTCGGGGAGGTGAA
>CAYPST010000116.1:6913-12816 GCA_964413425.1 uncultured bacterium | reverse complement strand
TGTGTCTATCCACTGTTTCCGTGGGTATCCGTGTGCTATTTATGAATAATCCAGGATAACTCTGTTCAGACCGGAGCGAAGACAGACATAGATTCCGAAGGAAATAGGGAATGACCTTGATTTCTTTGATATAGGTGATTCATGGCAAACGGCACCCATATGAACACAGAAAAAATGGATAATCACCGATTGCATCTTCCACCCGACTCCCGGGCATAAGGGTCCATAGGTACATAGGGAAATAGGTTCATAGGAAGGGAAGCGGTCGGTGTGCTTCCCAGCCAGAAAAGAGTGCATGACCATTTGCGGAATGATACGACCATATCTCGTTCTCGCAGCCACTTATATACCTATGTACTTATGTACCTATGTACCCGGCGAGGTTCGGGAGGGGGGACTCTCTCCGTCTCCAGGAGTATAAATAATTGAGGTCTGGGGTAATGAAAGGATGAGAACAACAATTATTGCATTAGTTTCCGGTGCCATTTTATTCCTTGCTTTAGAAAGGTGCGGAAGGCAAGATTCCCGGCGCCGACAGTCAGAATTCACCCAACCGAGTTCGGAAGTCATAGACCTGCTTTACCAATCCAGGAACCAGTTTCAGCAGGGAAATTATCAGCACGCTTTGTCAGTCCTGGATAGTGCAGAAGTTTATGCTCCCGGGTTTCCTGAAATTTATCTCTTGCGGGGAAGAATTTATACGGAAGTGAATCAATTTCAAAAAGCAGACAGCATTTTAAGAAAAGCGTTAGAGCTGGATCCCGGGTATCAGGGACTCTGGTTCAGACTCGGCCATAATGCTTTTCAGCAGGAAAATTTTCAGGAAGCATTGTCATACTATATAAAGGAAAAAGAAGCCGCTGCCGAAAAGGAACGACAGTACTCCTCCGAGGCGCGATCTGCCGTGTTGGTGCAGATGGGCCGTTGTTATACGCGATTGGGGAAGATTGACAGTGCTGTGCAGGTATATGAGGATGTCATCTCCGGAGATAGCACGCATAGTGGGGCGTACGCGGATCTCGGACAGCTGTATAAAAATGAAGGTGATTTCCGGAAAGGCCTCAAATATTACCAAGAAGCCACAAGACTGGAGCCGCAGAATCCGGAATATCGGTACTTTTACGGATATTTGCTGCTGCAAACAGGGAATCCGGAAGCTGCCGCCCGGGAGCTGGAAAAGGTCGCCGAACAGCAGCCCTGGCATTATGGGGCGCATTATAATCTCGGACTGGCCTTGTTACGCCTGGGTGAGGATGAAGCAGGCCAAAAGCATCTGGCCCGTGCGGATACCCTGCAGGATATAGATTACGATGTTGCCACAGCGAAATGGACCGTGCGTACTTTTCCGGATAATACCAATCGCTGGATTCAGCTGGGTGATTTGTACCAGAAGACCGGCCGGTATGAGGAGGCAAAACAGGCATATCAAACTGCTCTGTATCTTGAGCCGAACAATTCCATCCTGCGGAATAAGCTGGCCAATGTGTATGCGACTCTCGGACATTTCGAGGAAGCGGTGGATATCTATACAGCAATATTACAGGGAGACAGCAGCCTGGTGAGAGTCTGGATTAATTTGGGGGTGACGTATGCAAAAGCCGGAAAGCGGCATCTGGCAAAGCAAGCATGGACACAGGCCTTGCAGTATGATCCAGGACACCCGGTTGCCCGGCAACATCTGCGTGAGCTGGAGGATGGAAACTCGTATTGAACGTGAGGAAGATCCATCAACCATAGATGATGAGCTGCACGCTTGCATTAAACACCAAATTTGCCATATTTTCACTTGACAAATTCGTAGTAAATATTTAGTGTTACTCACTATCTATCTGAGTTAAGAATAAGATATATTTCGGAAGGAGGGCACCTGCGATTACTCTTTCAGAATTCCGTTATTGTTGGGTAAATCTGAGAGGTTATTTTCCGATCGGCAGGTTGAAATAGAATCTATACGAAATAGGGTGATAAGAGATTTGACAGGAAGGTAACGAACCATGTTGTTTTACAGTGGTTACCTTCCATAATGATGGACAGAGACTACAAGATACTGTAAATAGATCACCTGATTCTGATACCATTGCAGGTGAAATGGTATGGCAACAATCAGGCACATAACCGAGATAGTCGAATAATAGATTCGCTTTGAGGGGGAGTGGAACTATGGGTACTATCTTCCTGCAGATGTCGCACAATCCGTTGTTTCTGTCCGGTAAAGAGAAAGACGCAATCTGGTTTCAGAAGCTTTAATTGAAGCTGGAAGAACAGATTAGCTTTATTTGAAGCAAAGAAAAGCGAAAGGAGGGGGTATGAAGGCTTCCAGCCGGAAGTTATTCAATCAAGTGCTTTTTCTTCTTACCGATGGTATTAATTCTCATTTAACAGGAGGGGGTTGATCATGAGATCCATGAAGCTTCTTCTGGCAGGGTTGGTATTACTGACGTCGAGTGTTGTGCTTGCTCAGACCGGTAAAATCAGCGGCCAGGTAACCGATGACGAAACCGGGGAACCGCTGCCGGGAGTGAACGTGATTGTGGTCGGCACCAATCTGGGTGCTGCCACTGATTCTGAGGGGTACTATACCATTTTAAACGTTCCGCCGGGCACCCACACAGTCCAGGCCTCGTTCATCGGGTATGCCCAGACCAGACAGCAGGGAGTCGATGTAAATATCGACCTCACCTCAACGGTAAATTTCGCACTCCAACAGCAAGCCATTGCCGGAGAGGAAGTGATCATCGAAGCGGAAGAACGGGTGATAAAAGCTGATATTTCTGCCAGCCGTGTGGATATTGCCACAGAGCAGGTACAGGGTTTACCATTGACCGATCTCGACCAGATCATCGGCATTCAGGCAGGGGTGCAGGGGCTGTCCATTCGTGGAAGCAACGCCGATGAAGTAGGTTTTACCCTTGATGGACTCAACATCAACAGCGCCCGGAATAAAAATCCATATACCGGTATCAGCTATACCGCTGTGCAGGAGGTGCAGGTCCAGGCCGGTGGCTTTAATGCCGAATACGGGGATATTCGATCCGGGGTGGTGAATGTGGCGACCAGAGAAGGTGCCCGGAACCAATATTCCGGAGAGCTCCTCTTCCGGTATAGCCCTCCCGGCAAGAAGTATTTCGGAAAGTCACCGAAACATCCGGATTCCTACTGGATGCGGCCGTATCTGGATCCGGAAGTGATGTGGGAAGGCACCGATGTATGGGATGCCTACACCCAAAAACAATATCCCAGTTTTGATGGGTGGGATGCCATCATCCAGCAGACCAAGGAAGATGACAATCTCAACAACGACCTGGATCGAGAAGGGGCGGTGGATCTCTTTGAGTGGAGAATGCGCCGGGATATCGCTATTCAAAATCCGGATTACACCTTCGATGCCTCTTTCAGCGGCCCCGTTCCTTTCGTCAGTGAGCCGCTGGGCGACCTCCGCTTCCTGGCATCCTACCGGCAGATGAACGAAGAATACATCGTGCCGCTGTCCCGTTCCGGGTACTGGGAAGACAATGCCATGCTGAAACTCACGTCCAATATTACCTCCAACATGAAACTCAATTTCCAGGGGATGTATGGAACCCAGCTGGGCACGAACACGGCCGGTGGACGGGGGGCTTCTCCCTGGACAACAGTGGCCAGAAACGGGGATCGGGAGCACGTGCGAGGATTTGACGGAAATTTTTCATTCAGCACTGGTAGTTATCCCCTCTGGGATCAAATGTTCAACCCCGGATATTTCTCCAACGGGGATCTGGTGCACAATATGCAAGCCCTGAAGCTGACGCATTCCCTGGCCCCGGAGACTTTCTATGAAGTGCGCTTTCAGCGATACCGCACCGATTACCAGTCCTATCCTATAGAACCACGGGATCCCGAAACCAAACAGATTTTCTCAGAAAATTACCATGCGGATGAAGCTCCCCTTGGCTTCTCATTCCTGCCGGACAACTCCGAATGGGGATTGCGGATGGGAGCCCATCACAGCGAATTCCGGGATACCAGTTACTCCGCGGATTACCAGGTGAACTTCGACCTGTCCTCGCAGGTGAACCGGACCAACCTGATTAAAGGCGGAGTGATGTTGAGGCTCTCTGACCATAACGTCAATTACGAACACGTGGACTTCCTGGAGAATCCGAATGATGTGTATGACAACTTCCGGGAGAGCCCCCTGTATTTTGCGGCGTATCTCCAGGATAAACTGGAGTTCGGAGGTATGATTGCTAATGTGGGGCTACGCTTCGACTACCAGGATCCCCGCTCCGAATGGTATGATTACGATAATCCTTATGCCGACGCCTTCATGGGGAAGTACTGGCGGGAAATGGAATCCCGGGATCCGGAAACATTGCAGGTTATCGGTATCAACGGGTTTAAGTCCGCCCCGGCCCAATGGTCCCTGAGTCCGCGTCTGGGGATCTCATTTCCGGTGACCGCGGCCAGCAAAATCTATTTCAATTACGGCCATTTCCGCCAGACCCGGATTCCGGAACATCTGTATATGACCCAGCGAGATATAATCGCCGATGCTGTGCGCATGATCTCCAATCCCGATATGCCATTCCCGACCACGGTGGCGTATGAGCTGGGCTACGAACAGTCGGTGCTGAATATGTTTCAGGTGCGTGTGGCCGGATATTATAAGGCACTGGACAATCAGCCGCGATGGGAATGGTACCGCAGCGAGAACGGGCTGATCAATTACATGGTGAATATGCCGCATAATTACGAAGATATCCGGGGATTCGAGATCAGTCTGTTCAAGAATGTGGGCCGGCATATCCGCGGATTTATCAACTATAATTTCATGGCACAGAAGTACGGGGATTTCGGCGTCCCTGAACATTTCGAGAACCAGGTACAGCAGCGGCAGTACGAACGCCTGTACCGGGCCTATCAGAACAAACCGCTGCCCAAGCCGTATGCCCGGTTCAGCCTGGAATTTCTGGTGCCGCCGGAGTTCGGTCCGCAAATGGCCGGTATTCATCCCGCGGGCAACTGGAATATCAACCTGCTCGGCAGATGGCAGGCCGGTGATTATTTCACCTATACCGGTGATGTGTCTGTCCCGGGAGTCCAGAATAACATGCAGTGGGTGGATTATAAAATGGTGGACCTCCGGCTGAGCAAGCACATTCCGCTGTCCCGGAGAGGTGCAGGTGCCATGATGACCTTGTATATTGACATAGACAACGTCTTTAATATCAAAAACTTCAATACGGGTTCCTTCTATGGTCCCCGGGATTACCAGGATTACCTGAATTCGCTGAAACTCCCCGAGGAGGTGGCGGAAACGATTCCCACCTATGATAAAGAAAAGGGATACGGCGATGACCAGCCCGGAGTGGTGGATAAGGACTACATCGATCCGCCCAACGGGAATTCATTCAGATATCTGTTCCCGCGGGATATCTTTTTCGGCGTCAGGATGTCATTCTAATCGCACAAGCGAGCATGGTTTGCCCGGCAAATGCCGGGCAAACCTGTTCATGATGCTGTAGAGAATCGGTACCACAGGAGGACCCGAATATGAAAACTTTTCAAGAAATAGAAAGGGAGAACATGAGAACAAGTCATTTGTACCAGACAATACGCATTTCTCCTGTTGCTCTGCTAGCTGTCTTTCTTCTGATGATCGGCATGCGCCCGGTTTCTGGACAAACTCCGTTTGAAAATAAAGCCATGGCAGTTGGTCAGTTGCACACAGTCTATACGGAAACCGGCGGCCAGCAGGAGTACTGGCGAGGCGGGCCTTATGGCATGGAATGGCCGGCCCATGAAGCTATGGTGCCGAGTGCCACCGCTCATCTTCGGGCTGACGCCTTCTGGCTCGGCGCCAAAAACGTCCAGGATCAGGAGGGCGAAACGTGGGAGACGCGCGTGGTGCACGTGGGCCCCCG